>NZ_JBFOAH010000027.1:0-116579 GCF_040812055.1 Paraburkholderia suaedae
ACAGGATCCTTGCCGAACATCATCGGCGCGTGCTTGAGTTCGCGTCTCCTACCGGAGCCTCGAGCTCAAGCACGCGAAGAAAACGGTCTTCAAGAAAGTGAAACGATGTCTGTGAATCGCACAGTTCAGCACCTGGACGGTGACAGCATCCGGCACGCTGAGCGACGTTAAGGTCAGCAACACGACGACGCTTAGCCTGGTGGTCAATGATCGCCTGCAAAAGCTCACGCTCACTCAGCAGCGCCCGACCTACGGCGGTACGAACGTGCTGCCCAACGGCATCGACGGAACGGCCAACGACCTCGCGGGCCAGTACAAGCCGCGCGTCTATGGCTCGGTGCTGAACATTGCGCCGAAGTGCGTCAACACCTCGAACCTGATTTACCAGGCATCTGATCAGGCGAACTGCTCGATAACGGCTGTCTATGACAACGGCGTAGCGCTTACTCAGGATGCCGATTATCCGGACTTGGCGGCGCTGCAATCGACGCAGCCCGCATCTGGCCACTATCGTCGCTTTCAGGGCTATTTCCGGCTTGGTGCCAGTCCTGCGTCGCAGGTGACATGCGATGCGACGAGCGGGGCCACCAGCGCGGCCAGTGTCATGCAGCAGATCGCGCTCGATGCTGGGTTCGCGTCCGCAGATATTAGCGCGGCCGATGTGACCGCGCTCAATGCGTTGACCTCCGCGCCGTGCGGCGTGTGGGCTGACGGTCAGGTGACGAGTCAGTCGCTGATGGATCTGATTGCGGTCAGCGTCGGCGCCTATTACTCGTTCGACCGTTTGGGCCTGTTGCGCATGGGACGGATGACTGCGCCGACCGGCTCGCCGGCGGCGACCTTCGATGATGTCGTGCTCGAGCAGGTGAACGTGAGAGAGGCGGGCATTCCCGCCTATCAGGTCACGATCAACTACGCGAAAAACTACACCGTGCAGAACCAGCCGGCCGGCAGCGTGACCGTCGACCGGCGCACGTGGATTTCGCAGGCATCGCGCAGCCAGATCTCGACGAGCGGGACCGTCCAGACCGCATGGCCGTCCGCGACCGCCCAGTCGTTCGACACCGTGCTCATCAACTCATCCGACGCGCTGGCAGAGGCAACACGCCGGCTCGCGCTGTTCAGTCGCCGCATGCTGCTGACCGTTGATATCGACCTCTCGCAACTCGGCACGCTCGACCTCGGCAGCGTCGTCGCGTTCACATATCCGCGGTATGGCCTGCCGTCGAAGCTGATGGTAGTCGTCGGCGTCGACGCTGGCGCGGACACGCACCTCGCAACACTCACGCTATGGGGATGATGTGGCAAATGTCCTACTCGCATATCCGAACCTGACGGACGGCGCGACACTGTCGGGCGGCAGTTGGCAGGCGCCGCTGACGAACCTGCAGGACCGGCGGCTCGCGCGCGTCGCCAGGACGACCGACTGCACGACGCCGAACACGCAGTTCGCCATCGACCTCGGCAAAGACCGCAAGCTGCAAGTGATCTCGCTTATCAGCCACAACATGAGCACGCAAGGGCAGTGGCGCTTGCTGATGGGCGACGACCCGACGTACACGTCCAACAAATACGACTCGGGCTGGCAGGTTGCATGGCCGGTCGTCTATCCGTTCGGCACGCTCGAATGGGAAGACGACAACTGGTGGGAAGGCACGATCTCACAGGACGCCCGCGCGGGCTATCCGGGCATTCTGCTCGACCTTCTGCCAAGCATTGTGCTCGCGCGCTACGTCAAGGTGCTGTTCAGCGATGCGACAAACGCGGCAGGGTATCTGCAGTTCGGCCGGCTGTTCCTGTCGCCTGGCTGGCAGCCCGCCAACAACATGTCATACGGCGCGTCGTTCAATTGGGAAACGGATACGAAGGTTGCGCGCTCGCTCGGCGGCACGCCTTACTTCGACCGGAAGAACCCGCGTCGAGTCGACAAGTTCTCACTCGGGTTTCTGAGCGATGCCGAGGCAAAGGCGACGGTGTTTGAAATGCAGCGAACGCTCGGCATGGACGGCGAGCTGCTTGTCGCGTGGGATCCAGGCGACGCGCTGAACCTGATCCGGCAATCATTCGTCGGCCGCATGCGCGCGCTCAATCCGATCGCCACCGTGTTTCTGAACAACAACAGCAATGCATTTGAAATCGAGGAAACGTCCTGATGACGAACCAAGTTACTTTTCCGACCAACGTCGGCGGCGATGGCTCAACCGTCACTGACGACAGCAACGCGACGACCGGCCTGGCAAATGGCGGCTTTCGTGTGCGCTTGCTGCCGATGTTCACCCAGATCATTGCTATTGCGAACTGGATCCTCGGCACGGCCAGCACTGTGTCGACGAATGCAACGAATGCGGCCGGATCCGCGTCGGCAGCGAGCACATCGGCAAGCAATGCCGCGTCGTCTGCCAGCGCAGCGGGCACTAGCGCATCAAACGCATCGACGAGCGCAACGAATGCGCAGAACTACGCGGCAGCACTGACCGCTACCAGCACGACGGTCGTTGCCATCGGCATCGGATCAAAGACATTCGCGACGCAGGCGAATAAGCAGTTCGCAGTCGGGCAGTTCGTCTCCGCCGTGAGTGCAGGAACGCCGACGAACTACATGCACGGCCAGGTGACCGCTTACAGCGGGACGTCGCTGACCGTCAACGTGCTGGATGTCGGTGGATCGGGCAGCCCATCTGACTGGAACATCTCCATCTCGGGCACCCAGGGCACGCAAGGTGCCCAAGGACCCCAGGGGGCGGCGGGACAATATGCCGGTATCGCAAGCGGTGCGGTCGATGAGGTGAAGGGCGCAAACATCGCGTCAGCGGCGACTGTTAATCTCGAAACTGCAACTGGCAACCTCGTCCATATCACCGGCACTACGACCATCACCGCAATCACGCTCAACTCGGGCGCTGAACGCACAGTCGTGTTCGATGGCGTGCTGACGCTGGCCTATAACGCAGCGTCGTTGATTCTTCCTGGCGGCGCAAACATCACCACTGCGGCGGGAGACACGATGATCGTGCGTGGCGATGGCGCAGGTAATGCGCGCGTCATTGACTACGTGCGAGCGAGCGGCGTCGCTCTTGCTGCTCCGGCTCTGCCCTATCTCCATGTTAGAGAGCAACAACCAAGTGGATCTAGCGCCGGAAATTCGATCAGCGGAACGCAGGTACGTGTTCTGAATACGGTGGTGACAAATACGGTTCCTGGGGCGTCACTGTCAGGCAATCAGATCACTTTGCCAGCGGGAATATTTCGCGTTTCTGCTAGCGCACCTGCTAACACTTCTGGCAACGGTCTATATCATCAAGCATCCGTCTTCAGCGTAAGCGACTCGGTGACTCTTGTTACTGGAACAAGTGAGTCGCTTTCGGAGTACTTGGGATATTCGATGCAAACAAGATCGGTAATCATCGGGTCCTTCACGCTATCCGCCCCTAAAACGATCGTAATTAACCACTACACCAGCCTCGGTGCCTCGCCCGGCCTCGGCAAAGCCACCACATCCGGCCTTGGTGAGGTCTACACAGAAGTTGAAATCACTAAGGTGGCCTAATGCGATACCTCACATACAACGGAAACGGCCCGTTCACCGGCGCGTACATTCAAGACCTGTTGCCCGATCATGAGGCGAATCACATCGAAGTCGATGAGGCGACGTATCTGAACTGGTGCAACCTGAGTTATCAGGATGGCGCGATTGTGCCGACGCCGGGGCCGAGCACTGCGGAACTACTCGACGACGCCAAGGCGTCGCAAACGGCCATCGTGTCGCAGGCATGCCAAGACGCCATCGTCGCAGGCTTTTCGTCATCGGCGCTCGGCTCTGCGCACACGTATCCGGCCAAGTCGACCGATCAGCAAAACTTGAACGCATCGGTCGTCGCGTCGATCCTTCCCGGCGTGGCTGCGGACTGGACAACGCCGTTCTGGTGCGCTGACGGCTCGGGCACATGGGCCTACGTGATGCACACCGCGGCGCAAATCCAGCAAGTCGGGCAGGACGGCAAGGCGGCCATTCTCGCGTGTCTGACGAAGAACCAGCAGCTTGCCTCCGAGATCGACGCCGCGACGACCGTGGAAGCAGTGCAAGCCATCCAGTGGAGCTGATGAATGAAAGTTGCTTTTTACAAAGGCACGCGTCCGGGCCTGTCCGGCATCGTCAATCGCCTGATCCGCTGGTGGACGAATAGCCGGTACTCGCACTGCGAGCTCGTCGTCGCACCGATCGATGGCACATATCTGTGTGCGTCGTCATCGTTTGAAGACAGCGGCGTGCGTTTTACAGTCATCGATCTGGATCCTGTGCGATGGGATGTGGTCGAGTTCGTAACGGACACCGATACGGAAAAGGCGGCCGTCGAGTGGTTTAACGATCACCTCGGCGAGCCGTACGACCTCGCGGCCGTGCTCGGCTTCGTGTGGCGCCGGGGGCATCGGGCGGGACATTGGGATTGCTCCGAATCGATCGGTGCGGCGGTCGGCATTCCTGAGTCGTGGCGCTTTGATCCGGCCACACTGCATGCCGCTCTGTCGGCCGCCGCCGGTGACGTCCCTTTCGAGACGACAATGCCGACCGCTGCGGCTGCCTGACTCCCGCGCAAAACCTCACCTGTTGTAAATGGATCCGCCCGCGCAGCAATGCCCGGCGGTTTTTTCAGCCGCCCGTCGAGGCGGCATTTTTTCGGGGGTTGCATGTCGTCAGGCGATCTGTCGCACGAGGAAGTTAAAGAGGCGCTGAAAGAGGGACTAACAGAGTGGCTTGACAAGCAGTTCGCGACGCTCGGGAAGTGGACGTTGGGCGGCGTCGCATCACTGTGCCTCGCCGCGTTGGGATACGCATTCCTGCAAACAAAGGGGTTCAGCAAGTGAGCAGCTTTGACGACGCATTTGATGCGCTCATCGGTAACGAGGGCGGCTATTCGAACAATCCAGCTGATCCGGGCGGCGAAACGATGTGGGGCGTCACGGCGCGTGTTGCGCGTGCGGCGGGCTACACGGGACCCATGAAAAACTTGCCACGCGACACGGCGAAGGCGATCGCAAAGAAGCTGTACTGGGATCCGCTACGGCTCGACGAACTGGACGCGCGCGTGGCCTTCCAGATCCTCGACGCGAACTACAACGGCGGCCATCCGGTGATCTGGATGCAGGGCGCCGCCGGCGCGAAGGTCGACGGCCTGATCGGGCCGGCAACCATTGCAGCGGTGCAGGCCACCGATCCGCTGCGGTTCCTGCTCCGCTGGAACGCGCTGCGCCTGCGCTATTTCACGTCACTCAAGACGTTCGGCACCTTCGGTAGGGGCTGGACGAATCGCATCGCCAACAACCTCATGAAAGGAGCTGCATGATGCCGCTGATCCCCATCGCAATGGCGCTCGCGCACTTCGTACCGATGATCGCCGGCTGGCTCGGCGGCTCGAAGGCCGAAGACATCGCCAGCAAAGTGGTCAGCATCGCCCAGACTGTGACAGGGCAGTCTGCGCCCGACGCCGCGCTCGCTGCCATCCAGTCGGACCCGAATCTGGCGATGCAGTATCAAAAAGCGGTGCTCGACCAGCAGGCGCAGCTCGCGCAGGTCGCCGCCGATGTCGAAAAGGCCGAGCTCGCTGCCGATCAGGCGAACACCGCAGTGGTCAACCAGACGATGCAGGTTGAGGCGAAGTCGGATCACTGGCCGACGTACACCTGGCGCCCGTTCATCGGCTTCTGTTTCGGTCTGCTCGGCCTATCCGCCGGCATTACAGTCGGCGCCGCGTACGCGGGCGTGATGTTCTTTCGCATCGACCCGGCAGTGCTCGCGCAGCTGCCCGGCATGCTCGGTGCGGAAGCGGCAGTGATGACCACGATGGCTGCGCCGCTCGGCATCGCCTCATGGTTCCGCGGAAAAATGCAAAGCGACCCGCGCGTGCCGAGCGACAACCGCGGATGAAGTTTGCCGTACCAAAGTCACTTTAACCGCGCTCAGTTGGGCAGAAAAAGACAGGGCGACCGGCAGCATGTTTCCGCATGCTGCCGGCCGCCTTTCCACTGAACAGACCAGTGAATTAGCCAAGGCCCTGACACCTACCGGTAGGCGGGCCGAATTCTAACTTAAAAAGAAAAGGCAATTCATTTATGGCCACACCTATCGTCCCCTGGATCGGGGGCAAGCGGCGCCTCGCGGACCATCTCATTCCGCGCTTCCCCGCACACGAATGCTACGTCGAGGTATTCGCGGGCGGCGCCGCCCTGTATTTCATGCGACCGCCGGCGAAGGTCGAGGTGATCAACGACATCAACGGCGAGCTGGTGAACCTCTACCGCGTCGTACAGCATCATCTTGAGGAGTTTGTGCGGCAGTTCAAATGGGCGCTGACTAGCCGCCAGGTGTTCAAGTGGTTGCAGGACACCGTTCCGGAGACGCTCACCGACATCCAGCGCGCGGCCCGCTTCTATTACCTGCAGCAGAACTGCTTTGGCGGGAAGGTCGAGGGCCAGTCGTTCGGGACGGCGACGACTGCGCCGCCCGGTCTCAACCTTCTCAGGCTGGAGGAGACGTTGTCGGCCGCGCATCTCCGCCTGTCGAATACATTCGTCGAGCGGCTCGACTGGAAGACCTGTATCGACAAGTACGACCGGCCGCACACGCTGTTCTATCTGGACCCGCCGTACTGGGAGACCGAAGGATATGGCGTGGCCTTTCCCTATGCCGAGTACGAGGAGATGGCGAGACGTCTGCGGGCGCTCAAGGGAAGGGCGATCGTCAGTCTGAACGATCATCCGGATATCCGGCGGGCGTTCGATGGCTTCCATATCGAGACCGTCGACATCAAGTACACAGTCGGCGGTGGCGGCCGTGAGGCACCACGCAAGGAAGTTATCATTTTCAGCTGGGACGCCGCCGCCCAGCCTGCTAGCCTCTTTTAGCTCGGTTGGCCGGCTTGCCGGGAACCGAACACGCGTTACCTCGGCGCTATGTTTCTGCGAGCCCGTGGTTCAGGCTACACAGTCGGCAATGGGGAGTGCTTTCCTCAAGCAGGCCAGCGGTGACGACGCTGAGATCGGCACATTTCTAAAAAAAGCAAAAAGCCCGCGTCGGCGGGCTTTTTGCTTGTCTTACAGAAGGGGAACAACTTACCAACGCCTTAGGGCGAACTCGAATTAAACGGCGCGTTTCGCTGCAAGTTTCTTGTAAAAGGCGGCGACCTGCTCCGACGGCCCGGTCGACAACGTCCGCACGGCGCGGTCAGTGTCTTCGATGCTCCTGTCAACACGCTTGCTAACCGTTGACTTAATAGCGAACGTGTAAGTGTGCACTTTAAAGTTACCGGAACGCGGCAGCGCCGTCTTGACCTTCATATGTGTCAAGTCTTTCGCCAATTTGGGCACCACTTTTACTATGACGCCGTCTCTCGACACCATCGTTTTCACGCGTACTACCCGATCAGGCTCGTTTTTCAATGCCTTGATCACTCGTACGGCTGAATTCAGCTCGTCGATCTTCCCCTTCAGGGCGGAGTCCCGCACGAACTTTCGTGAGGTAGGTCGCTTGTTCATGGCGCTTTGTCCTCGTTTCTGAAAAGGGCTGCGGGATTCTCTTCGGACGAATAGTCCACTACTTGATAGCCGCGGTTTTTGCTGGATACCGCGCCAAACGACGCCCAACCGGTCGATCCTGGAAGGATCCCCGCTCTAAATTTATAGTACGTCAACGCTGGATCGTTTGCATAGTGATCAAAGATAAGACCGAGCGGAACGTATCGTCCTGTGTCGCAAAAACGGTGTAAAGCACGCATCGTGGCCTCGCGACGCGTGAGTTCCACAGTGGTGAGATGTACTTGATACTTCTTATGCAAGAAGGCCTCTTGAAGGCGAATCAAGCTCTCCGGATTATGTCCGATTTTTGGCATCACCACGTTGATACCGTCTTGTGTGCACGCGCCTAGCAGAGACGGAACTTGCTGCCCGTCAGCGCCAACTTCGCCGCCCTCGGTCACAATGGCTGATTCCTCGTGGACAAGCTGGGCCCCTGCATTATTGTCAAATTCGGGAAATTTGCGTTTTGCGTAATCCGAATCAACGATAACTGCGCCTAATTGATCCGCAATCTGATTCACCATTGTCGACTTTCCCGACGCCGGCAGTCCTGTAACGATGTAAGCCGTGAAGCCCTTTTCGGCCGGCCGACCGATCGGCTGCGCACCGCCAGTGCCTAGCTTGATGTCTTCATCATCAGCGAGTCTATCGAGAGTCCACAGTTCCTCGAGGATGGTTTCCCGTAGACGTTGTCGTGATGCGGGATCACGATAACTTCCGTAACGATTGGCAGGACTCTTGTATGTGGATCTGTCACCGACTTTTTCGACAGCTGCTTCGGCATTTCTCAGTTCTTCGACAACCTTATCCAAGATGCAAGGTCTGCCGGAGGGAAGTTTGAAATCCCCTACTAAACCGAGGCAATTCGCGAGAAACCATTCGATGTCTACGCTGCTCTCAAAGCGACGACGGTAGTCTTGCGGCATCAAGTGGCCTGTTAATTTTACTAGCTACTGTAGAGGGCATCAACGCGCCAGCGCCTGCTACAAATTTGCTACAGCAGTGTAGCGATGCCTTGTCTGGCGGGCTTCCGGCCTGTCATTCCACCCCTGAACTACAGCGGCCCGCTTGTGCGGGACGCTGGTTTGACCGTTTTGAGCGGTCACGTTCCACTCAGTTCATATAATGGGTCATGCTAGCGTTTTCCGATCTAGGCAGGAATTCGCTGTCGGCTAGATGTTTCCACGCCTTTTCGATGTGACGCGGCTTCATGAGCTTTGATTTGCGATCACTCCAAGCTTGCACTTGTTTGGTGGCATCTTCGTAGTTTCTCGACCCCTCATGTACGCTGAGCCAATGTACTGTGGCGAGCAACTCCACACCATATGGTGTTTCAAATCCCTCAACGAGACGCTTTACGTGCGCCAGTCGGTCTTTGCCTTCTCTGTCTTCGCCGAGGAAAGCATCAGCTTCTTCAACTGCGCCGTCCAGCAGGTAGATCTCCGCGTCACCGCTTCTATCGCCGAAACCACGAATGAAATGCCCTTCAAGGCGCACAAGAACCTGATTTAGATTGTCCGCGTAGGGGCCATAGATATGCTTGGAGTAGTTCAGGCGAAGCTTTTCTCCGGCCTCTTGGAGGAAATAGGCCAGCTTCTGTATTTCGAGAAGACTTAGCCTGTAGCCGAGTTCGTTGTACTGCTCGATGAGCTTTATGAATAGAGCACGGGCTCGGGTCATTCTCGGGCGTTCTGTTCGTACCGGCATCGCATCGCTGGCCGGTGCGCCTTCGGGCGGATAGACGCGCACGTCGACGTCAGTGAGTGTGTCCATTGCCGTTTCGATTAGCGGTAAGACATCGCTCCAGCGAAGCCCCCCATTTCCGCATCCGAGCGGAGGGATCGCGATTGAACTGATGCGAAGGTCCGCAATCACGCGTACGAGGTCCGCCAGTCCGTCTTCAACATAGGCAAGCTTCGATGGCGAGCGCCAATGAGTCTTGGTGGGAAAATTTATTATGTACTTCGGATTGACGAACTCACCTGTGGAAAATACGTGCATTTTCCCGGGGCGGACTTCTCCAGCCTTGCATGCTTTTTCGTAAGCGTCAAAATTGGCGGGAAACGCCTGGCGAAACTGTAGGGCGATCCCTTTCCCCATGACGCCAACACAGTTGACTGTGTTGACTATCGCTTCCACGTTCGCGGTGAGGAGATTTCCGTGAGTAAGCGTAATCATGTGTTCAATAATACCAGTTGGCTACAACGCCTGACGGTGGCACGTGCTGGATTTGCCTAGCCGCTAAAATCTGCGAAACGCGCTCAGCGGTGACCACGTTGCTTGATGCGATCCCATTTATCAACTGCCAGTCGCAACGTTGATGAACGAGAAATTCTGCTTGGCGACGGCGCTTCCGGTCGGGATCATCGTTCGTATCATTCCAATAAGTGAGCGACATAACGTTCCAGTCGACCTCGTCCAGATCTGCAGGATCGTCGTAGAAGTCCGAAGGCTGAACAGTCGGATGGCCATCGGTGAACGCCCATCGAGAATTCGAATCCAAGACTTCGCGCAGCGATACACGCAAAACGACGATTGGTGCCTGACCTTGCGCGTAGCCTGCAACATTGCCCCTGTGTATCGCAAACAGCATAGGCGAGCGGGGTGCGAAATAAAAGGGCACATAGTCATGCAGCGAGCCGCCTTCCGAGCAGCTCACGATCGTTGCCGCACGTCGGGCCTGAATGGACGAATGAGCAATATTCACACCGCGCTGTCCGGCGGGTATGAAGTTGGTAGCGAGCAGTCCACCCGCGTCGATGATCGCAGGTAGATTTTCGACATGAGTAATGTGGTACAGCTGAATTTGATCTAGATCCGCCACCTGCTGCCCCCGGTCGTGCTAGATATATTTGCGGTGCCGTGTTTATAGGGGATGGGCGGCTTGCATCTCGACCCGATCATGTTGATCCCGCTTCACTAGGTATTTCAGCGTGTGCTACATAATTGCTATAGCACTGTGGCAAAGCCTTATCCGACGGGCTTCCGGCTTATCATTCCACCCCCTGAACTACAGGGAGAGGACCGAACCGGACTATCCGCAGCAATCCTGCCACCGGACGAAGTCCGCGAGGATTGCGCGAGTCGAAACTCGCCAGCGAGCGCAGAGTATATCAAACGTGCCCGGGGGCGAGGCCGTTCCACCAAGCAAACGGCCCAGCGCATTGCCTCGCGCGCCATGTGGAGCGCTGCAAAAGCGAGCCGAAAAACCGGCGTAGCCTCAACGCTCAGTAACCCGCACACCCATCGCTGGCCACGCGTGCTTCGATCAGTTCGACTCAGAATTGCACTACCGCAAACTCGGCTTTGCCCACATCGCACAGCGGACAGCGCCACTCGTCCGGAATGGCGGCGAAGCGCGTGCCGGGCGCGATGCCTTCTTCGGGCAGGCCATCTTCCTCGTTGTAGATCCAGCCGCAAATCAGGCAGACCCAGCTTTTATAATCGGTCACTTCAACGACTTCACTCACGCCGCACTCTTCTGTAGTCTGTAGTTTCAACGCAATAGCCTGCTCACCCCGCCCCTTTTTTGGGCAACGCGGCAACCCGCAATATTACCGGAATCTGTCTATCCGGCCGCGATCAGGGCACGTACCCGCCACGTAAGCCGCCTGTCTCGCGGGATGAGCTATCGGCGACGGGTGGCGACAACCAGCCGTCCGTTTGTCTGGCCGCCGGGATGCAGCGACAGCCACCGTGCAGTAGTCCGGCAGGCCCCCAGCGGGTCCCATCGACGCGGTGCGCACCTTCGGTCCCAGTCCTGTGCGCCGCGACGTTCATGACTGCCACCTCTACGCCTTACATGCCGCCCATTCGCCCTATCTCTTCCGGCAGACAGGCACCGGGGCGCGCGCCCGGTACAATGGGCAGTTCCGGCTCATCGCTGTCTTCCCCAATTCTCCATGTCGCTCTACACCATTACCGGCGCCCAACTGGCGTTCGGTCACGTCGCGTTGCTCGATCACGCGGATTTTTCTCTCGAAGCGGGCGAACGCGTCGGGCTGATCGGGCGCAATGGCGCGGGCAAGTCGTCGCTGCTCAAGATCGTTGCCGAGCTGGCCAAGCCCGACGACGGCCTGATCTCGCGTCAGCAGAATCTGAGCACCGTCTACGTGCCGCAGGAGCCCGAGTTCGACACTGACGACACGGTGTTCGACGCGGTCGCCGCCGGCCTCACGCAAGCGCGCGCGTTGCTGGACGAATACGACGCAGTCGCCAACCAGCTCGCCGACGAACCCGAAGGCGCGCAGCACGACGCGCTGATGGCGCGCATGAACACGCTGCAATCGTCGCTGGACGCATCGGACGCCTGGAACTGGAGCACTCGCGTGGCCACCACGCTGCAGCAGATCGGTCTGAACGGCGAGGCGCGGGTCGGTTCGCTGTCGGGCGGCATGCAAAAGCGGGTGGCGCTGGCGCGCGCATTGGTGGTGCGGCCGGACGTGCTGCTGCTCGACGAGCCGACCAACCACCTCGACTTCGACGGCATCCGCTGGCTTGAAGAACTGCTGGTCTCGCTGCGCGCGGGCCTGTTGTTCATCACCCACGACCGCGCGTTCCTCGACCGCGTAGCGACGCGCATCGTCGAGCTGGATCGCGGGCGTCTGCTGTCGTATCCGGGCAATTTTTCGGCATACCAGACGCGCAAGGCGCAGCAACTGGAAATCGAACGCGTCGAAAACGACAAGGCCGACAAGCTGCTCGCGCAGGAAGAAGTGTGGATTCGCAAGGGCGTCGAGGCGCGCCGCACCCGCAGCGTCGGCCGGATCGCGCGGCTCGTGCAGATGCGCAACGAGCGCGCCGAGCGCCGCAACGTGCAGGGCAACGTCAAGCTGGACGTCGGCCAGGGCGAGAAGTCGGGCAAGATCGTCGCCGAGCTGACCGACGTGACCAAGCGCTACGGTTCGCGCACGGTGGTCGACAAGTTCACGGCCACGGTGATGCGCGGCGACAAGATCGGCTTCGTCGGTCCGAACGGCGCGGGCAAGACGACGCTGCTGAAGATCATCCTCGGCGAACTGCAGCCGGATGAGGGCGCGGTGCGCGTGGGCACCAATCTGCAAGTCGCGTATTTCGACCAGATGCGCGCGCAGCTCGATCTGGAAAAGAGCCTTGCCGACACCATCAGCCCGGGCAGCGAGTGGGTCGAGGTCAACGGCCAGAAAAAGCACGTGATGAGCTACCTCGGCGACTTCCTGTTCGCGCCCGAACGCGCGCGCTCGCCGGTCAAGTCGCTCTCGGGTGGCGAGCGCAACCGTCTGCTGCTCGCGCGTCTGTTCGCGCGTCCGGCCAACGTGCTGGTGCTCGACGAACCGACCAACGACCTTGACATTCCCACGCTCGAACTGCTCGAAGAACTGCTCACCGAATACGACGGTACGGTGCTGCTGGTCAGCCACGACCGCGCGTTTCTCGACAATGTCGCGACGTCGGTGATCGCGTCGGAGGGCGAGGGCAAGTGGCACGAGTACGTAGGCGGCTTTACGGACTGGCAGATTCAGCGCGACCGTTCCCAGCAGATGGCGCTCAACGCGCAGAAAGCTGCCGGAAAGGCAGCGGCCGGCAAGGAAGCGGTCAAAGAGGCGGCGGCGGCCAAAGACAGCTCGGCGGCCCGCAATCCGCAGCGCCCGGCGAAGCTGTCGTTCAAGGAGCAGCGCGAACTCGAGGCGCTGCCGAAGACGATTGCCGAACTCGAAGCCGAGCAGAAAGCCATCGGCGCGCAACTCGAAGACGGCTCGGTGTTCGCGAGAGACGCTCGCGAAGGCACCCGGCTAACGGAGCGCTATGCGCACATCGAAGAAGAGCTGCTGATTGCGCTGGAGCGTTGGGACGAGCTTGAAAGCCGGCGCAAATGACGTGGAGCGCCGCGCACGGCGCGGTCTCGGCGCGCCGCATCGGCAAGCTGGACCTTGCGGTAAAAAGCGCTGCTGAACGTCGGATACCACATCGGCGCGGCAGGCTTCGAAGCCTGCTGCCCGCCTCTCTTTGGCGCCCGCTGCGCCTTATCCACACGGCCAATCCGGCAAAGGGTCGATTGCCGCGATGATCGAAATCAGTAAAATACCCCGCGAACAGGCTTCCCCCGGGTTCGCATCGGGCTGGTCGTGCGAATGCGCGTCGTCAGGCGCGCCAACGGGAAGCCGCGCGACAAAACAACTTGCCTGTACTGTGGGCACCCCACCTAACCCCGTTGTCTGGTCTCGCTTTTTTTTGAAAACTCAACGCATTGTCCACGGACCTGTCCACAGCACCTGTGGACAACGATGAACCGACGCACCCGAGTCAACCATGTCTACGAAAAAGCCAAACGCTGCGTATAGCGAAGCGTCGATCAAGGTGTTGAAGGGTCTGGAGCCGGTCAAGCAACGGCCCGGAATGTACACCCGCACCGAGAATCCGCTGCACATCATTCAGGAAGTCATCGACAACGCGTCGGACGAAGCCCTCGGCGGTTACGGCCGGCAAATCACCGTCACGCTGCACGCGGACCATTCGGTTTCGGTCGAAGACGACGGCCGCGGCATTCCGTTCGGCCTGCATCCCGAAGAAGGCGTCCCGGTCGTCGAGATCGTGTTCACGCGACTGCACGCGGGCGGCAAGTTCGACAAAGCCGCCGGCGGCGCGTACACGTTTTCGGGCGGCTTGCACGGCGTCGGCGTGTCGGTCACCAACGCGCTGTCCACGCGCCTCGACGTCACCGTGTGGCGCGACGGCAAGGTCGCCGAACTGAGCTTTGCACACGGCGACGTCGCAAAGCAGCTGCAGGTGCGGGCCGCTGCGAAGGGCGACAAGAAATCCGGCACGCGCATCACCGCGTGGGCCGACCCGAAATACTTCGACTCGCCGAATCTGCCGCTCGGCGAACTGCAACGCCTGCTGCGCTCGAAGGCGGTGCTGCTGCCCGGCGTCGAAGTGACGCTGATCAACGAGAAGACCGGCGAGCAGCAAAGCTGGAAATACGAGGACGGCCTGCGCGGCTATCTGCTCGAAGGCATGAACGGCAGCGACCTGCTGATACCGCTCTTCGAGGGCGATCGGTATGTCGACAGTTCGCGCGCGAGCGAAGAGACTTTCGCCGAAGGCGAGGGCGCTGCATGGGTGGTCGCGTGGAGCGAGGAGGGCACGCTGATGCGCGAGTCCTACGTCAACCTGATTCCGACGCCCGCGGGCGGCACCCATGAGTCAGGGTTGCGCGACGGTCTGTATCAGGCGGTCAAGAGCTTTGTCGAGTTGCACAACCTGCAGCCCAAGGGCGTGAAGCTGCTCGCGGAAGACGTGTTCGCGCGCGTGTCGTTCGTGCTGTCGGCGAAGGTGCTCGATCCGCAATTCCAAGGGCAGATCAAGGAGCGGTTGAATAGCCGCGACGCGGTGAAGCTGGTGTCGTCGTTCGCGCGGCCGGCGCTCGAGCTTTGGCTAAATCAGCATGTCGAGCACGGCAAGAAACTCGCTGAGCTCGTGATCAAGCAGGCACAGGCGCGCACTCGCGCAGGGCAGAAGGTCGAGAAGCGCAAGAGCTCAGGCGTCGCCGTGCTGCCGGGCAAGCTGACCGATTGCGAGTCGACCGAAATCGGCCGCAACGAACTGTTCCTCGTGGAGGGCGACTCGGCGGGCGGCTCCGCGAAGATGGGCCGCGACAAGGAGTACCAGGCGATTTTGCCGCTGCGCGGCAAGGTGCTCAACACCTGGGAAACCGAGCGCGACCGCCTGTTCGCGAACAACGAGGTGCATGATATTTCGGTGGCGATCGGCGTCGATCCGCATAGTCCGGACGACAACGTCGACCTGTCGAATCTGCGTTACGGCAAGATCTGCATTCTGTCGGACGCGGACGTGGACGGTTCGCACATCCAGGTGTTGCTGCTCACGCTGTTCTTCAAGCATTTCCCGCAACTGATCGAGCGCGGCCATGTGTGCGTCGCGCGGCCGCCCCTGTTTCGGGTCGACGCGCCTGCGCGCGGCAAGAAGCCGGCGCAGAAGCTGTACGCGCTCGACGAAGGCGAACTCGAAGCGATTCTCGACAAGCTGGGCAAGGACGGCGTGCGCGAATCGCAATGGTCGATCAGCCGCTTCAAGGGCCTGGGCGAAATGAGCGCGGAGCAACTATGGGACACCACGATGAATCCAGACACGCGGCGTCTGCAACCGGTCGCGCTGGGCGAACTCGACTACGAGGCCACCGTCGCGCGCATGACGATGCTGATGGGCAAGGGTGAAGCGGCGTCGCGGCGCAACTGGCTGGAAGAAAAAGGCAACGAGGTGGAAGCCGACATCTGAGCGCGGCGCGCTCGCGCCTGCGTGCACTGCCACCGCACCCACACCTCAAGCCAAACACGCATACGGAATCTAGATGGACGACGATAACACTCTCGACCTTTTCACCGAGCCGCCGCCGCCGGACGGCGACTTTCTGACGCTCGGCAACTACGCGGAACGCGCGTACCTCGAATACGCGGTCAGCGTGGTCAAGGGCCGCGCGCTACCCGACGTGTGCGACGGTCAGAAGCCGGTGCAGCGCCGCATCCTGTTCGCGATGAACGAGATGGGTCTCGGCGACAACGCGAAGCCGGTCAAGTCGGCGCGCGTGGTCGGCGACGTGCTGGGCAAATACCATCCGCACGGCGATCAATCCGCGTACGACGCATTGGTGCGTCTCGCGCAAGACTTTTCGATGCGCTATCCGCTGATCGACGGACAAGGCAACTTCGGCTCGCGCGACGGCGACGGCGCAGCGGCCATGCGGTACACGGAAGCGCGTCTCACGCCGATCGCCAAACTGCTGCTCAGCGAAATCGACCAGGGCACCGTCGATTTCATGGCGAACTATGACGGCTCGTTCCAGGAGCCGAAGGTTCTGCCGGCGCGCCTGCCGTTCGTCCTGCTCAACGGTGCGTCGGGCATCGCGGTCGGGCTCGCGACGGAGATCCCGTCGCACAATCTGCGCGAAGTCGCGGCTGCCGCGGTCGCGCTGATCCGCAATCCGAAGCTGTCGCACGCCGAGTTGATGCAGCACGTCCCCGGCCCCGACTTCCCCGGCGGCGGCCAGCTTATTTCGAGCGAAGCGGAAATCTCCGCGGCGTACGAAACCGGCCGCGGCAGTCTGAAAGTGCGCGCGCGCTGGAAGATCGAAGACCTCGCGCGCGGCCAGTGGCAACTGGTCATCACCGAACTGCCGCCGAACACGGCTGCGCAGAAGGTGCTCGAGGAAATCGAAGAGCAGACCAATCCGAAGATCAAGCTCGGCAAGAAGACGCTGACTCCGGAGCAATTGCAGACCAAGCAGACCATGCTCGCGCTGCTCGACGCAGTGCGCGACGAGTCCGGCAAGGACGCGCCCGTGCGCCTCGTGTTCGAGCCGAAGTCGAGTCGTCTCGATCAGACCGAGTTCGTCCATTCGCTGCTCGCCCATACGAGCCTGGAGTCGAACGCGTCGCTGAACATGGTGATGGTGGGCGGCGACGGCCGGCCGCGCCAGAAGGGCTTCAGCGAAATCCTGCACGAGTGGATCGCGTTCCGCTTCGCCACGGTCACGCGCCGCACGCGTCATCGTTTGTCGAAGGTGGACGACCGGATTCACATCCTCGAAGGCCGGATGATCGTCTTTTTGAATATCGACGAAGTCATCCGCATCATTCGCGAGTCCGACGAACCCAAGGTCGCGTTGATGGCTGCGTTCGGGCTGTCCGATCGCCAGGCCGAGGACATCCTCGAGATTCGGCTGCGTCAATTGGCGCGGCTCGAAAAGATCAAGATCGAAAAGGAACTGGCCGAACTGCGCGACGAAAAGGCCAAGCTCGAAGAACTGCTCGGCAGCGAATCGGCGATGAAGCGCTTGCTCATCAAGGAAATCGAGAGCGACGCGAAGCAATACGGCGACGAGCGCCGCACGCTCATTCAGCCGGAAAAGCGCGCGACGTTCGAGGCGCGTGTGGTCGACGAGCCTGTCACGGTGGTGGTGTCGCAGAAGGGTTGGGTGCGCGCGCTCAAGGGCCATGGCCTCGATGCCACCGGCTTCACGTTCAAGGCTGGCGATGGGCTGTACGCGGCCTTCCAGTGCCGGACGCCGGACACACTGGTCGCGTGGGGCAGCAATGGGCGCGTCTATTCGGTCGCGGTCGCGTCGCTTCCGGGCGGGCGTGGCGACGGCGTGCCGGTCACGTCGCTGATCGAGCTGGAGTCGGGCAGCCACCTGATGCACTACTACGCGGCCGCCGCGGATCAGGCGTTGCTGCTCGCGTCGAGCAACGGCTTCGGGTTTATCGCCAAGGTGGGCGACATGGTGAGCCGCGTGAAGGCCGGCAAATCGTTCATGACGATCGACGCCGGTGCCGCGCCGCTCGCGCCGATGCCGATGCTGCCGGACGCCGCGCAGATTGCGTGTCTGTCGTCGGGCGGGCGTTTGCTGGTGTTCGGCCTCGACGAGATGAAAACGCTCTCGGGCGGCGGACGCGGCGTCACGCTGATGGCGCTCGACGAGAACGAAACGCTGCTGCAGGCGCTGCCGATCAACCCGGCGGGCGTGATGTTGATCGGCACGCGGCGCGGCGGCCGCGTGGACGAAGAGAAGCTGAGCGGCGCCGCGCTCGCGCCGCATGTCGGCAAGCGTGCGCGCAAGGGCCGGGCGCCGGAGAGCAAGCTGAAGCTCGACGGCATGCGTCCGGTGCTGGCGGCTTGACGAAATCGATGCGTGTGTGCGGCGGGCGTCTGATAGCATGCAAGGCGCTCGTTGTGCGCGGTAGCTGACGTGACGCGCAGCAGTTGACAGGCGGGGGCCGCGGCGTCGCGGGACGGGGCGCGCTGCAAATAACAACTATAAATCGACGGGAAAGCCGCAGGCGCCCGGAACTGCGTGCTCAGGCACGCGGTCGAACGCGCTCAACGGCCGCTGCCAAGCCAAAGCAATCGCGCAGTGGTGCGGCGTCGTCGGGAGAGGAAAACAACATGATCAAGGCTATCGAACTCGCGCTTTTTCTGCATCTGCTCGCGGTCGCGGTATGGGTGGGCGGCATGGTGTTCGCGCATTTCTGCTTGCGCCCGGCCATTGCCGATCTTTCGCCGCAATTGCGCCTGCCTTTGTGGGAGTCGGTGTTCGGCCGTTTCTTCAATTGGGTCGCCGCGGCCGTGCTGGTGATTCTCCTCACCGGCGGCTTTCTGCTGATGCAGTTCGGCGGCGCTCACGCCACATGGCCGCTGCACGCCATGGCTGGCCTCGGCATCGTCATGATGCTGATCTTCGGGCATATTCGCTTTGCTGTCTTTCCGCGCATTCGCCGCGCAGTGCAGGCGCAGAAGTGGCCTGACGGCGCGCGGGCAGTCGGCACGATCCGGCGTCTGGTGCTGATCAACATCGTGCTCGGCGTTGTGACGGTCGGCGTGGCGGTGCTCTCCCGCGGGTTCTGAGGCGCGGTGGGGCGGGTGTCGCCATTGCCGCTTGGGCTTCGGCTACGGTGTTCTTATCGTTGCCAATGCCGGCGGTATTCACTGCAGCGCCCCATACGCGAGCCACAGTCCGCACACCACCGCCACCGTTCCATACACGACATACACCGGCACCTTGAGCTTGCCGAAACATAGCGCCGAGAAGAGCGCTGTCAGCAGATAGACCGGCTGTAACGGCACATGCCCGGCGATGCGCAGCACCGCGACCGCGAGAAACGCGGTGGTCACCGCGCGCAGTACGCTCATGCCGTGCTCGAAGCGCGGATTCGCCTTCAACTGAGGCAAATGCCGTTGCGCGAGCACGACGAGGCAGCCCGACGGTACGAAGATGGCGAGCGTCGCCATCAGCGCGCCGGCGCATCCGTCCACCAGATAGCCGAAAAACGGCACCACGTTCAGCAGTGGCCCGGGCGAGAGCGGCGACAACGAAAACGCGAGCGTGAAGTCGTTCTCCGATACGCCGACCGCGGGCGTCACGAACAGCGTCTTGAGCACAGGCAACGCAGAGAAGCCGCCGCCGAACAAAGTCATGCCGGCGCCGGCGAGCCGCGGCCACAATAACGGCAGCTCATAGCGGCGCGGCAACGGCAGCGCGAACAGCATCAGCAACACGCATAGCCCGATCAGCATCTGCCAGTCGGCGCGCCGCAGCGATACCACGAGGCGGCTGTCGCGCTCCGGGCTCGTGAACCATCCGGCGCCGAAGGCCGCGCCCAGCATCAAAACGTAAGCCGCGGCGTTACGCGCATAAAAGAGCGCCGCGCAACCGAGCACTGCCGCGATCCATTCGAGCTTGCCGCGCACCAGCGCGCGCGTCTGCTTGAACCACGTCATCGCGATCAGCGTGGCCAGCACCACGCTGAAATGATTGAGCAGCATTTGCGGAGCGGCCGTGCGTAGGATCGGCGAGCGGTAGAACATCGCCAACAGCGTCATCAGAACGAAGAAGGGCAGCACGCTGGCGATGCCCGACACCCATGCGCCGGCACGTCCGCGCAGCGCGTGCCCCAACTGCACGGCGACGTTGCATCCCACGGGGCCGGGCACCATCCAAGCGAGCGCAATCAGGTCGGAGAACGCGACCGGCGAGAGCCGCCCCTCACGTTCGACGTAGTGATGTTCGAGTTGCGCCATCAGCGCGAGCCCGCCCCAAGACAGCGCGGACAGGCCGAACACGACCCGAAACAGCGCCCATAGCGGTTCCCGTTCCCCTCGTCTGATAGCGTCCTGGTTCGTGATCGTCGGCATGGCGTCAAGGGGGCCCGGCGTGCGGGCGCGCGCCTTCTGGATCAGGGGTGTCTGGATGACGCGGCGAGCGGCCGACGTCGACTGTGACGTAGTACAGCGTGAATGTTGCCGTTTTACGGCGCATTG
Source organism: Paraburkholderia suaedae (assembly GCF_040812055.1). Taxonomy (NCBI): domain Bacteria; kingdom Pseudomonadati; phylum Pseudomonadota; class Betaproteobacteria; order Burkholderiales; family Burkholderiaceae; genus Paraburkholderia; species Paraburkholderia suaedae. The sequence goes on from NZ_JBFOAH010000027.1 coordinate 20,380, forward strand.
GCGAGAGCGCCGCGCTAGTCGTTGGTGCTGGAGACGCTGCTGGTGCGGTCGGTTTCATGCACGGCATGGCGGCCCGTCATCCCGCAAACGCCGAAGCGGTCGAGCAGCGCGGCGATTGCTTCGACGGGCACCGGGCGCGAGAACAGGAAACCTTGCGCCTCGATATGGCCGAGCGCGGCGAGCCATGCGATCTGCTCTTCCGTTTCAGTGCCCTCGACCACCACCGTCAGTCCCAGGGAACGCGCCAGGTTGACGATCGCGGTGACCATCACGCAGACACTGCGGTCGCCGGGGATTGCCTGGATGAACGAACGGTCTACCTTCAGCGTGTCCACTGAAAAACGGTTCAGATAGGACAGCGACGAATAGCCGGTGCCGAAGTCGTCGAGCGCGATGCGCACGCCGAGGCGCTTTAACGCGAAGATTTTCTCCGACACCAGTTCTGGATATTCCATCATCGCCGTCTCGGTGATTTCCAGTTCGAGGCGGCGCGCGGAGATGCCGGTTTCCTCGATGGCACGTGAGATCGTCTCGTACAGATCGCCGCGCCAGAACTGCACGGCCGAGATGTTGACGGCGAGCGACAACGTGTCGTAGCCCTGCTGTTGCCAGATTGCCAACTGGCGGCAAGCCGTGTCGATCACGAAGTCGCCGATCGGCACGATCAGGCCGGTCGATTCCGCAACCGGAATGAATTCGTTCGCCGGGATCAGACCGTGCTGCGGATGGTTCCAGCGCGCCAGTGCCTCGAAGCCGGTGATGCAGCGTCGGGTCAGATCGATCTTCGGCTGATAGGCGAGAAACAGTTGACCTTCGGCGAGCGCCACGCGCAGTTGCTGCTCCCACTTCATCAAATGGTCCGCGCGATGCGACAACTGCGGCGAATAGAACTGGTAGCAGTTCTTGCCGGCGTCCTTCGCGCTGTACATTGCGAGGTCAGCCTTCTTCAGCAGGTCGATCTCGCTTTCGTTGGTCACCGAATACAGCGCAATGCCGATGCTCGCATGAAGTACGAACGAACTGCCGCGCACGTCGAACGGTTTCGCGAAGGCTTCGGCGGCGGCCTCCGCCAGCGTGACCGCGCGCTTCTCGACGTCGTTGCCCTTGATCACGACGACGAACTCGTCGCCGCCGATACGGCTTAACACGCCGCCCTCGCCGACCGCGATGGCGAGCCGCGAGGCGGTCATTTGCAGGACGATGTCGCCGGCGTTGTGGCCGAGGGTGTCGTTGACCGTCTTGAAGTTGTCGAGGTCGATGAAAAGGATGGCGAGATGGCCCAGGTTGGCCGGCTGCGCCACGTCGTGCCGCAGCGATTGCAGTGTGGCATAGCGGTTGCGCAAGCCGGTGAGCAGATCGTATTCGACCAGATGCGTCATCTCGCGCTCGCGTCCGAGCAGTTTGCCGATCAAGCCGGTCGCGACGGCGAAGAAGCTCAGCATCGCGAGCGAGACGAAGCCCGCCATCAGCAGATAGACGTCGCGCGTGTGGTTGTAGTCGGCGAATTCTTCGGTCTGCGAAAGACCGACCAGCACGCCGAGCGGATAACCGTCGATGTGCCGGTAAGAGACGATGCGCGTGACCTTGTCGAGGGAATCGACATAGGTGCCCGATACATGTTCCGAGGTCGGATACGAGCCACTGGCGGAGAATGTGCCGTTGGCCTTTTCCGCGGCGCCCGTGCGTCGCGCGAGCACGGTGCCGTTGTCCGAGATCACCGCGATGACGCCGTCGCGGCCGATCGCCGCGTTGTTGTAGAAGTCGGAGGTGAAGTAGCTGGGGTCTTCGGAGACCACCACGACGCCCGCGAACGAGCCGTCCGGATGATTCAGACGCCGCGTCATCTGCAGGGTCCATTGACCCGACACGCGGCCGAGCACCGGCTTGCTGATGAACAGCTGGTCGTCGTTCTCGTGTTCGTGGACCTTGAAGTGTTCACGGTCGGACAGGTCGATGTGCTTGGGATTGAGTTCGGCCGTGTTGGCGATCAGCCTGCCGTGTTCATCGATCAACGAAACCTGCACGAGCGTCTCGCTTTGCACGACGCCTTTTTCGACGGTGCCCGCAAGGTCGAAATGATTAGGCGTTTTCTCGAACTCGTATTTAACAAAGCGGGTGATCTGGTCGACCTGGTGAATGGCTTTGATCGTGTGCTGCTCGAGCGCCGCGGAGAGAATGGCAGCAGAGGCCATCGCTTCGCGATAGGTCGCTTCTTTTTCAACCGACAGCCGCGCGAAGATCACGGTCCACAGCAGGACCAGCACCAGCACGCCCAGTGCGGGGATGACGAGGAAAGCCCGCCGGCGGGACACACCCGGATCGAGGCGAGGCTTGGCCTCGCGCTGCTCGGCGAAGCGCGGTGGGCTCATTGGGCCGTCCGTACCTGAGTGCCGAGAGGCTGCAAACGCACGAACTGCGACTGCGCTGATTTCATGGATGGCTGCATGGTGACCAAGGTGCCGGAAATGCTGCGCGAGGAGCAGGCGTGGTGCCATGCCTGGCCTGACCGTCCAAGGGTCATGGGGTACGTTTCGATATTACTTAATGCCACTGGATTAAGGAAGAGTCCATGCATCGGGTATACGCTGGCGCGGTAGATCGCCCGCTGTGGCTGGTTTTGCGGCCGGCGCGGGCTGCCGTGCGGCGAGGAGGTGGCACTCGCTTCGGAGGTTTCATCGGGTTTTTGTTCAGGTGTGCCAAGTCTTCGTGATCGGCTGCGATGCCGCTTGCATCAATTGTTGAAATGATGCGGCTTTTTGTGCTTAGGCGCGGCGAGATGTGGAGCGCACTGCTCAACGCACTGTTCAATTCCAGATGCTGACCGGCGCGTGCGCAAGGGCGCACGCTTGTTTCCCCTTATCGTGCCGCTGCGCTGCTTCACGCTCAGGGCAGCAAAAAAGTGCCGTCGACAATCGTGACCGACGAGCCGCCAATCCAGGTCTTGCCGCGCGCATCGTCATAATGCACCGAAACCTGTCCGGCGCGGCCCAGTACCGTGCCTTGACGCGCAGTGTAGCGCGTGCCGGGGCGCCGCTGCTGCGCGGTCAGAAGCCCGGCGAGCGCGGCATTGGCACTGCCGGTGACAGGGTCTTCGCCGATACCGAAGCTGCCGCCCACCATCACGCAGCGCACCTCGAAGGTCGCCGGGCCATCGGCGTCGTGCGGGCCATACACCGCGAGCCCATGGGTGTGCACCGACTGCACGAGTTCGGCGAGCGCGGCGCTGGCAGGTTCCAGCGCGAGGCAATCGCGCGCCGAATTGACGCGCACCACGAGCCACGGTGCACCGTTGTCGACCGCGCAGGGCGGGGCGCTGAAGTCTACCGCGTCGCTGCGCAAAGCCGAAGACAGCGCCGCATAGCGGTTCGTTGCCAGCGGCGTGACCCGCGCGGGCGGTGCGGCGAAGGCCCAGGCGCCGGGCGCGTTGCCAGCCGTAGCGCTCGGATTGGCTGCTTTGGCTGCAGTGTCGGTATTGGCCGCTTCGGTCAGCGCCTCCAGTTCGACGAGTCCCACGCCGCACTGCTGCACGAGCTTGCCAGGCTTCTTCGGCTGATAACCGCTTTCGAGCAACGCATGCGCTGTACCAAGCGTCGGATGACCCGCGAACGGTAATTCGCCATGCGTGGTGAAGATGCGCACGCGATAGTCGGCGGCGGGGTCGGTTGGCTTCAGCAGAAAGGTCGTTTCGGACAGATTGGTCCAGTGCGCGATAGCCTGCATCTGTTGCGCATCGAGCGCGTCGGCGTCGAATACGACGGCAAGGGGATTGCCTTTGAGCGGCACCGACGTGAATACGTCGACTTGTTTGAATCGAACAGTGCGGGCAGGCATTGGGCGCAGTCCAGCGATCAGACGGTTGAGCGGGATTCGCGGATTCTATCCGCTGGCGCGGCAGCGAGCCACCTTTGCAGAAATGCAAAACGCGCCGCGAATGGCTCACACTTCGCGACGCGTTCTGAACGGAGCGCCAGGTTAAACCGCCAGCGAGGCTGGTCGAATGGCCAGCGCAGGTTTTTCTACGTGTGTTGCCGTGGCCAGCCCTTTACTCGACTTCGGCGATCATCTCGATCTCGACGCACGCGCCTAGCGGGATCTGCGCGACACCGAATGCCGAGCGCGCATGCTTGCCGCGTTCGCCGAACACGTCGGCGATGAGTTCCGACGCGCCGTTCGTGACGAGGTGCTGTTCAGTGAATTCGAGCGTCGAGTTCACGAGGCTCATCAGCTTGACGATGCGCGTGACGCGGTTCAGATCGCCCACATGCGCGTGCAAGGTGGCGAGCAGGTCGATGGCGATCGAGCGCGCCGCGGCCTTGCCCTCTTGGGTGCCGAGCGTCGCGCCGAGCTTGCCCGCCCACACCTTGCCGTCCTTCTTCGCGATGTGACCGGAGAGGTACACCGTGTTGCCGCTTTGTGCGCTCATCACATAGGCGGCGGCGGGCGCGCCGGCGACCGGCAGTTCGATGCCCAGTTCCTTGAGCTTGTCGTATACGTTCGTTTGAGCCATCTTCTGTCCTCGATTTAGTAGTGAGATTCGCTTCACGCGAGCCGCGCAAGGATCGCGCGACGAGCGCTCATAGCTTCGCGCGGATCAGCGCGCCCAGACGCGCGACGCCTTCGTCGATCTTCGCCGGCGGCACTGTGACGAACGACAGGCGCAGCGTGTTGTGTTGCGCGTCGTCCGCGAAGAACGGACCGCCCGGCACGAACGCGACGTTCTGCGCGACGGCCTCTTCCAGCAGCTTCATGCTGTCGATCCGCGCGGGCAGCTTCACCCAGACGAACATGCCGCCTTCCGGACGGTTCCAGCTTACGCCTTCTGGCATGTAGCGTTCGAGCGAAGCGAGCATCGCCGCGCACTGATCGCGATACAGCGCCCGAATGGTCGGCACGTGCGTGTCGAGAAAGCCGTCCTTGATCACTTCGTGCACGATGCGCTGCGTAAAGCTCGGCGTGTGCAGGTCGGTGGCCTGCTTGGCCTGCACGAGTTTGAAGATCAGCTCCTCGGGCGCGATGATGAAGCCCACGCGCAGGCCGGGCGCGAGCACCTTGGAAAACGACCCCAGGTGAACGATGTGATTCGGCGCCATGGACAGCATGGTGGGCAGCGGTTCGCCCGCATAGTCCAGCGCGCCGTACGGGTCGTCTTCGATCACCGGAAACGGCGCGGTCTTCGCGAATTCAGCGAGTGCGCGGCGGCGTTCTATCGGCAGACGGCGGCCGGTCGGATTCTGGAAGTTCGGCTGCGCGTACAACAGGCGCGCGCCTTTTGTCAGTTCCGGCGTCAGCGCGGCGGGAATGAGGCCCTCATCGTCGGTTGCAAGCTGCACGTAGCGCGGCTCGTACATCGAAAACGATTGCAGCGCGCCAAGGTAGGTCGGGGTTTCGACCAGCACCGCGCTGTCCGGGCATACCAGCACCTTGCCGAGCAGATCGAGCGCCTGCTGCGAACCGGTCGTGATCAGCACCTGGCTTGCGCGAATCTGTGCGCCGTTTACCGAGTGGCGCTGCGCGATCCATTCACGCAGCGGCAAATACCCCTCGGTTGCGCTGTATTGGAGCGCCGCGGCGGGGCTGTCGCGCAGAATGCGGTCGGCGGCTTCGCGCATGCGCTCGGCGGGGAAGGTGGCCGGCGACGGCAGGCCGCCAGCGAACGAAATGACTTCGGGCCGCTCCGTGACCTTCAGAATCTCGCGGATCGCCGAGCTGGTGAGCTTGCGCGCGCGTTCGGATATTTGCCACATAGGGGCTTTCAAGTCGCTTTGGTCCATGGTCTCCTCGGCTGGTATCTGTGGAACTGGCAAAACTGCAATTATCGCGCGAGTCGGCGACCCACGCGCGCTGCCTCATTTGAGGGTCCGTAGACCATCAGGCGTTTCGAATTCGGCGATGAGCGCCGGGGCGCCTTCGGTGGGCTGCACATCAATCAGATGCGCCGCGCCGAGCCACTGCAATTGCGCGGCGATCCGCTCGGCTTGCGGGTGTACGGCTTTCAACGCTTTCAACGCGATGCCCGCGTCCGGCAGCACCTCGGACGGATGACGAGGCGAGTCCCACTGGATCAGCGAGGGCAGCACGCCGTCGCCCGCGCCTTCCCAACCGGGGAACGCGCCGTCGTCGGGCACCGACAGGCCCCACGCGAAATCGCCGCGCGTCATCGGCACGATCGGCGCAATGCGCTGCGGGTACTGCGCCTGCCACAGCGACAGCCGCTTGGGCCGCTCGACGCGCGCGATCCAATGCGACAGGTAAGGCCCGTTTTCGAGCCGGGCGTGTGTCGCCGGGTCGTCGAGGGCGAACAGGCGCGGGCGCGGCGCGTGGTTTTCGGCGGCGGCATCCGGGATGGCCGCGGCGTGCGGATCGACCGCGATCACTTCCAGATACACGCCGCCCCACAGGTTCAGCAGGCGGTTGCGAGTGCGCATCAATGGATGCGCGCCGCCGCCGGCCGGCGCGACGCCGAGCGTATCGGCGACGTACCGCGTGCCTTCGTCGAGGGTGCGGGCGGAAATCACCAGATGATCGAGACGCAGTGGATGGGCTGTCATGGCGGGTCGAAGGAAAACGGTTTTTTATGCGGGCCGGTACAGGCGCTCGCGTGCTGGCGGCGCGGCCGCGGTCGTCAGCATAACTGTTTGCCGGACCGGCGGGCCATGCGGATGCCTTGAAGAGACGAGTGTCGCGGCAATGGCGCGCGAGCGGCTGGACCGCTATCCAGTTCCAGTTCCGGCCACGCGCCCGCCCGCCTTGTCGTCCCCGGCTGTCTCTCGAATGTAGCGGCGCGGACCGGCACAGTAACGGTACAATCGGCTCGATACTGTTCGGTACAGTTGGAGCCCGCCATGTCCGTCCCGCTCGCCCAGATTCCCGCCCCGCACGACACGTCCGCGCTCACGCTGGTGGAACAGCTCGTCCAGTGGGCGCGCCGCCGAATCGAGGAGCGCGTGTTTCGCCCCGGCATGCGCATGCCGTCGATTCGCAAGCTGGCGCTCGACAAACGGGTGTCGCGCTTCACGGTGGTCGAAGCATACGAGCGGCTGGTCGCGCAAGGGTATCTGGAGTCGCGGCGCGGCTCGGGCTTCTATGTGCGCGAGCGGCTGGGCGGCGCGGCGGTCATGGAGATTCGCCCGCAGACGGAAGGCGCGCCGGCGCCAACCAAGCTCGACGTCGTATGGCTGCTGCGCAACATGCTGTGCACCGGCGCGCGCCCGGAACGCAGCCCGGGCCTCGGCTATCTGCCGGCGCGCTGGCTCGATGGCGACCTGATCACGAACGCGCTGCGCACGCTTGGCCGGCAAAGCGGTGCGCAGATGCTCGGCATTGGCACGCCACAGGGTTTTCTGCCGCTGCGCCAGCAATTGCAGACGCGGCTCGAGGAACTGGAGATCGGTGCGTCGCCGGAGCAGATCGTGATGGTGTCCGGCGTCACGCAGGCAATCGACCTGATCTCGCGCATCTACGTGAAACCGGGCGACGCGGTGATCGTCGGCGATCCGGCGTGGTTCCAGATGTTCGGCTGCTTTGCGTCGCAAGGCGCGCGGCTGGTCGGCATGCCGTACACGCCGGACGGCCCCGACCTCGACGCGCTGGAATCGCTCGTCGCGACGTGGCGGCCGAAAATGCTGGTGATCAACTCGGTGCTGCAAAACCCGACCGGCACGTCGCTCACGGCGGCACAGGCGTTCCGCATCCTGCGCCTCGCGGAAGCGTACGACTTTATCGTCGTCGAAGACGACATTTACGGCGATCTGTGCCCGCCGAGCAATCCGGGTACGCGGCTGGCGAGCCTCGATCAGTTAAGGCGCGTCATCTACCTCGGCAGTTTTTCGAAGACGCTCGCACCCAATCTGCGGGTGGGTTTCATCGCGTGCGCGCCGGACGTGGCGACCGCGGTCAGCAACCAGAAGATGCTGGTCGGCATGACGAGCCCCGAGCTCAACGAGCGCGTGCTGTACAAGATTCTCACCGAAGGCCACTACCGGCGGCACGTCGAGCGCCTGCGGGCGCGGCTCGACGGCGTGCGCGAAAAGTCCGTACGGATGCTGGAAAAGACCGGCATGAAGCTGTTTCTGACGCCCTCGGCCGGTATGTTTCTGTGGGCCGACACCGGCGTCGACGCGGGCGCGCTGGCGGCCGCGGGACACGAAGCCGGCTTTCTGCTCACGCCCGGCAGCCTGTTTTCGCCACAGCAGTCGCCCACCACCTGGATGCGCTTCAATATCGCCAACTGCGGCGATCCGGAACTGGCGACATTTCTGTCCCGCTATCTCGACGGCGTCGCGCGGCGCACCTCTTGAAACCGCGCCGGTTCGTCCCCAGTTACGCGCACAATCGGGCGCTGGGCTCGGCGGTGGCCGCCCGCTGGCCGACCGGCAAGCCGTCGGTTCGGTCGGCCCGGCGTAGCTGCTCGCGCGCATGGGCGCCCAATGCCGCCGTCGCCCGAGCGGCACAGCTAGCCCGAACCCGTTCGCAACCGATCGGCAACCTATCCGCAACACGTCCGCAACGCATTCGCAACAGAGAGGAAGTCCGACCATGGCACAAGAAACCATGAGCTTTCAGGCAGAAGTGAAACAGCTTCTGCAACTGATGATCCATTCGCTGTACAGCAACAAGGAAATCTTTCTGCGCGAGCTGATCTCGAACGCCTCCGACGCGGCCGACAAGCTGCGCTTCGAAGCGATCGAGAACAGCGCGCTGTACGAGAACGATCCGAACCTGCGGATTCGCGTGTCGTACGACAAGGCCGCGCGCACCATCACGGTCGACGACAACGGCATCGGCATGAGCCGCGAGGAAACGATCTCGCATCTGGGCACGATCGCCCGCTCGGGCACCAAGGAGTTCTTCAGCAAGCTCTCCGGCGACCAGCAGAAAGACGCGGCGCTGATCGGCCAGTTCGGCGTGGGCTTCTATTCGGGCTTCATCGTCGCCGACAAGATCACGGTCGAAACGCGCCGCGCCGGCTTGCCGGCCTCGGAGGGCGTGCGCTGGGTCAGCGCGGGCGAGGGCGATTTCGCGGTCGAGCAAATCGAGCGCGCCGCGCGCGGCACCACCATCACGCTGCATCTGCGTGCCGACGAGGACGAGCTGCTGTCGTCGCATCGCCTGAAGTCGATCATTCAGCGGTACTCCGATCACGTCGCGCTGCCGATCCTGATGAAGAAGGAAGAGTGGGACGCGGATAAGAGCGAGATGGTCACGAAGGACGAGGACGAGACCGTCAACCAGGCGAGCGCGCTGTGGACCCGCGCGAAGAACGACATCACCGACGAGCAGTACAAGCAGTTCTACCAGCACCTCTCGCACGACCACCAGGACCCGCTCACGTGGACCCACAACCGTGTGGAAGGCCGCAGCGAATACACGCAGCTGCTGTACGTGCCGAGCCACGCGCCGTTCGACCTGTGGAACCGCGAGCAGCGCGGCGGCCTGAAGCTGTACGTGAAGCGCGTGTTCATCATGGACGACGCCGAGCAACTGCTGCCGGCATATCTGCGGTTTGTGAAGGGCGTGGTCGATTCGAGCGATCTGCCGTTGAACGTGTCGCGCGAAATCCTGCAGGAAAGCCGCGACGTTAAGGCGATCCGCGAAGGCGTGACCAAGCGCGCGCTGTCGATGCTCGAAGAGTTGGCCAACTCCGAGAACGAGGCCGACAAGGAGAAGTACGCCGGGTTCTGGAAAGAATTCGGCCAGGTGCTCAAGGAGGGCGTCGGCGAAGATTTCGCCAATCGCGAGCGCGTTGCGAAGCTGCTGCGCTTTGCGTCCACCCATACGGAAACGCCGGAGCAGACGGTGTCGCTTGCCGACTACGTCGCGCGCATGAAGCCCGAGCAGACCAGGATCTATTACGTCACCGCCGACACCTGGCAGGCCGCGACTCACAGCCCGCATCTCGAAGTGTTCCGCAAGAAGGGCGTGGAAGTGCTGCTGCTGACCGATCGCGTCGATGAATGGATGCTGTCGTTCCTCAACGAATTCGACGGCAAGCCGCTGCAAAGCGTGGCGCGCGGCGACCTCGATCTCGGTGCCTTGAACGACGAGGAAAAGCAGGCTCAGGAAAAGGTCGGCGAAGAATTCAAGCCGCTCGTCGAGAAGATGAAGGAAGCGCTGAAGGACAAGGCGAAGGACGTGCGTCTGACATTCCGTCTGACCGACTCGCCGTCATGCCTCGTGGCCGACGATGGGGAAATGAGCGGCTATCTGCAGCGCATGCTGAAGGCTGCAGGTCAGCAGGCGCCGTCGTTCCACCCGATTCTCGAGGTGAATCCGGAGCACGCGCTGGTGAAAGGCTTGCATGCGGACAGCGCGGACTTCGTCGACTGGTGCCATCTGCTGTTCGATCAGGCCTTGCTCGCCGAAGGTGGCGCGCTGGAAGATCCGGCGAGCTTCGTGAAGCGGACCAATGCACTGCTGCTGGCGCGCGCTGGTTGAGCGCGGTGAGCATGAAGTCGGCGTGAGCCGACGGTGTTGTCCTGACGTGTGTGATTGAAAAATGCGCTGCTTTCGAACTGCGCGCCGAAGGTTGGATGGGTGTCCAACTTTTGCGGTGCAGTTCAGGGCAGCGTTTTTTTTTGCCTGTCGCGGGGGGCGCCCGTGGTGCCGCCGGTCGTGATGCGTCAGGCGAGCGTGCTCAGCCGGGTGGGATCAAGCAGCGGAGCCTGATTCCTGAGACTGACGTATTTGCGCGAGCACGCTGCCAGCCAGTTCTTTGGTTTCGTGACTGGACGTGGGGTCGCCGAGGAGTTTCGCGGCCAGACTGCCGATGGCCCGGCTCGTCTGCTTCACCGTGTGGTGCTGCGCCAGCGCGGAGCCTGCCAGTTCTTTTTCCTGATAGGTGGCGTCGGTGCGCTGCAGAACGAGCGTCGCAAGGTGGGCGATCCGATCGGAAGTTTGTTTGAGGTTTTGGGTGCTCAAGTTGGACTCCTAATTGTTTTCGTAAAAAGCGACCGACTGCCGGTAAGCCGGGTTCGCGTCGGTTCGAGAAGATGATTGCATCGGGCCGCTCGAGCTGCGCGCGCCGGCCGCGCCGGGACCGGCGCTCTCCAGAGGCTCGCCCGAGCCGCCTGAACGCTCGGGCGCACCGATACTTATTTCTTGCCCATCAGCGTATCGATCGATTCACCGCGCACGATGATCTCCGTGCGCCGGTTCAATGCGCGTCCTTCGGGCGTGTCGTTGCTGGCGACCGGATCGTTGTACGCGTTGCCCTTCGTGCGAATGCGGTTTTGCGCGACGCCGCGCGCAACCAGCGCATATCCGACCGAGATCGCACGCTGTTCCGACAACTGCTGGTTGTATTCGAGCGTGCCGACGTTGTCGGTATAACCCTCGACGACGATCGGCTGCTTGCTGCGCTTGAGCAGTACCGCCGAACGGTCGACCACCGCAGCGGAATCGGCGCGCACATCCGACTTGTTGAAGTCGAACAACGCGGTTTCGGGCAGCTTGACCGCCACGCCGTCAGCGACCGACGCCACGTCGATGCCGACCGCTTTGTTCAGCGCAACTTCCGTGTCGCGATTGAGCGGCGAAGCGCAGCCCGCCATCAGCAATACCGGAAACGCGCACGCCATTGCGCCCAGGAATGTTTTCATGTTTTTCTCCTCGTTGAGTGTCCGACCGGACGACGCGTCGTTCGAAAGTAGACGAACCGCCGGCTTGGCTAAAGCACGAAGGTTTTATCGCGCGTCACAGAGCGGAGGAATCAGCCGTGTCTGAAAATGGCGAGCGGTTAGCGCGCGCAAACCCGCCTGCCGGCGCCGCTATAATCCAGCACCATGTCTATCCGTTTCGATGCCGCCGACGCGCACTGGCGCGTCGCGCCCTTGCCCGGCTTCAGTGCCGCCCAGAAAGACTGGTTGACGCGTGGCGGTTCGCTGACCGCCCATCTGCGCATGCTCGGCGTCGTGGCAGTGCGCGTCACGCGCGAATGCATTGCCCTGCCGTGGCCCGACGAGTGCGCGGCGCTCGGCCTCGCGCCGCGCGCGCCGGTGTGGGCGCGAGAAGTGGTGTTGTCGGTGGACGGCGTGCCGTTTGTCGCCGCGCACAGCGTGACGCCACGCGCGGCGAGCGTCGGCGTGTGGCAGGCCACGCGGCGCTTGCGCACGCGGCCGCTGGCGGAGCTGCTCTATAGCGACAGCAGCGTCGCGCGTTCGTCGCTGGTGAGCCGCAGGGTGAGCGCGCGTCATCCGTTGTACCGGCTGGCCGCGCGTGAAGTCGACGGCGTGCCGCCACATGCGCTGGTCGCGCGCCGTTCAGTGTTCGAGCGTCACGGCGCACCGTTGATGGTGACCGAATGCATGTTGCCGGCATTGTGGGCGCATCTGGCGGCTTGGTCGACGTCAGCATCCGCGTCGCACGCCCGCGATGCAAGCGAGCGCGTCGCCGCTGCGCAGGCGCATGCGTCTCACGCGGCGTCGCCGCGCGTGCGCGAACATGGTCGCGCGCTCGAGCACACCGCGTCGCGCGCCCACCCCGCGCCGCGCGCCTCGGACGAGCAGAGCCGCTGATGCTGCGCGGCTTTCCACCGATCGTCGCGGCGGACACGCATACGCTCATTCTCGGCAGCTTTCCCGGCGAAGCGTCGCTCGCCGCGACCCAGTATTACGCGCATCCGCGTAACCAGTTCTGGCGCCTGCTGGGCGCCGTGCTCGACGAGCCCTCGCTGCACGAATTGCCGTACGACGAGCGGTTGACTCGGCTGCTCGCTCATCGCATCGGCCTCTGGGACGTGCTCGATGCCTGCCATCGGGAGGGAAGTCTCGATTCGGCGATCCGCAACGCGCAACCGAACGACTTCGCATCGTTGCATACGCATGCGCCGCTGCTGCGCAAAGTCTGCTTCAACGGCAAGACGGCGGGCCGCTTCGCGCCGGTGATCGGCGCGGCGGGCTACGACACGCTCGTATTGCCGTCATCGAGTCCTGCGAATGCTATGCTCTCGTTCGACCAAAAATTGCGTCTCTGGCGCGACATCCTCACATGACGAAATTGATCAGGCGCGCTTCGGCCGAGGCGCGTGCCTTCCGTAACCGGGACGCCGACAGCACCGGCGGCAAACAGAAAATCGCGGGGAAGACCACTCGCAACAACAAGCGCGCCGCGCACGACGACGATCTGCACGACGCGCCGCAAATCGAAGCACCGCGCAAGCCGCGGTTCGCGCCCGTCACGTTTTCGGAAGAGGGCGGGGTGCGCTTCCTGCACTTCGGCACGCAATGGGTGCAAGGCGCGATGCGTCTGCGCAAGCCGGATCACATCGAACTCGAATACGCGCAGCAGATGATGGCCTGGCTGCTCTTCATCGAAACTCCCAAGCGCATCGTCCAGCTCGGCCTCGGGGCCGCCGCGCTCACCAAGTTCGCGCACCGCTTCCTGAAGCACGCGAAGGTCGAGGCGGTCGAACTGAACCCGGCGGTCGTGGTCGCCGCGCGCACGATGTTCGAACTGCCGCACGACGACGCGCGCCTGAGCGTGCACGAAACGGACGCGTGGGACTTCGTCAACGACAGCGCCAACCATGGCACGATCGGCGCATTGCAGATCGATGTTTACGATGCGACCGCGCGCGGCCCGGTGCTCGACAGCGTCGGCTTCTATCGCGCGGCGCGCGCCTGTCTGACCGACGCGGGCGTGGTGACGGTGAACCTGTTCGGCGATCATCCGAGCTTCGTGCGCAACATGAAGCGTCTGAACGAAGCGTTCGACGGCCGCGTGATCGCGCTGCCGGAAGTGCACGACGGTAACCGCATCGCGATCGCCTTTTCGGGCCCGGCGCTCGATGTGCCGTTCGCCTCACTGCAAACCCGCGCGAAGCTGATCGAAGCGCAGCTCGGCTTGCCGGCGCGCAAGTGGATCAAGGGGCTGCAGGAATCCACCGGCCAGAAGGGCGCGTCGTTCTCGATCTGAACGTGGCGGCAGCATGACGGCGCGCATGCGTCGGCGGCCGCCGGCGGGCGATTCTGCGGGCCGCGCGGCGTTCGCCGTGCGACCCGGTGCGTCGATCGAGTCAAGCGCACTGCCGACGTCACGCGTCGGGCGCTTCGAACTCGCCCGGCACGGAACGCCTGCCGCCGTCGCACTCGGCGCAACGCCCGCGCGTCGTGTTCGAGCAGGCTTCATTCCTGCGCGGGCCGCGCCAACGCACCGTTTCGCCTCGGGTCGTCCCTGCTTGACCGCGCATTGGCTGCTCCTATACTCTTTCGGAGCTTTCGGGGTGCCCGGGGCCACCCGCCGCGGGAACCACCTCCCGTCAACCACGGGCTCAACAATTCAAAAATAGGAAAGAGGAGACGTCATGGATCACGACGCCGACATGAACAAGGCCAGCAAGCACTGGCTCTGGTTGCTGGTGCTGCCCTGGATCGCGATGATCTGGGTGCCTTCGTACAACAAGGTCGAACCGCAGTTGTTCGACTTCCCATTCTTTTACTGGTATCAGCTGCTGTGGGTGCTGATCAGTGCGGTTATCACGGCACTCGTGTACTTCAAGACCCGATCGCGCTACACGGGCCGTTCGCAAGGGGGCGCGCAGTCATGAACGCCATTGCGACTTTCGTCTTCGTTCTGTTTTTTATCGGCGTCACGGTTCTCGGCTTCGTCGCGGCCCATTGGCGGCGCGGCAATCTTGCCCATCTGGAAGAGTGGGGTCTCGGCGGCCGGCGCTTCGGCACCATCGTCACATGGTTCCTGCTGGGCGGCGACCTGTATACCGCGTACACCTTCGTCGCCGTGCCGGCGCTGGTGTTCGGTGCGGGCGCAACCGGTTTCTTCGCACTGCCGTATACGATCCTCATCTATCCGTTCGCGTTCGTCGTGTTCCCGAAACTGTGGAGCATCGCCAAGCGTCACGGCTATGTGACCTCGGCGGACTTCGTGTCGGCCCGCTATGGCAGCCGCATGCTGGCGCTCGCGATCGCCGTGACCGGCATCGTCGCGACCATGCCGTACATCGCGCTGCAACTGGTCGGTATCGAAGTGGTGATCGGCGCGCTCGGCTTCGACACGACCGGCTTCGTCGGCGATCTGCCGTTGATCATCGCGTTCGCCATTCTGGCCGCGTACACCTACACGTCGGGCCTGCGCGCGCCGGCGATGATCGCCGTGGTCAAGGACATCCTGATCTACGTCACGATCTTCGCCGCGATCATCGTGATTCCGCCGCAACTGGGCGGCTTCGGCCACATTTTCAGCGTGGTGCCGCCGGCCAAGCTGCTACTCAAGTCGCCTGACGTGTCGAGTCTGAACGGCTACAGTGCCTACGCGACGCTGGCGGTCGGCTCGGCGCTGGCGCTGTTCCTGTATCCACACTCGATCACCGCGGTGCTGTCGTCGAAGTCGGGCAACACGATCCGCCGCAACATGGCTCTGCTGCCGGCCTATTCGCTGGTGCTCGGCCTGCTCGCGCTGCTCGGTTTCATGGCGCTCGCGGCCGGCGTGAAGGACATGCCGGAATTCGTGCCGTACTTCAAGGCATTCGGGCCGAACTTCGCAGTGCCGGCACTGTTCCTGCACTTCTTCCCGTCGTGGTTCGTCGGCGTGGCATTTGCGGCAATCGGTATCGGCGCGCTGGTACCGGCGGCGATCATGTCGATCGCGGCGGCGAACCTGTACACGCGCAACGTGCACAAGGAGTTCGTCAACCGCAACATGACGCACGAGCAGGAGACCAACGTCGCGAAGCTGGTCTCGCTGATCGTCAAGGTGGGCGCGGTCGCGTTCATTCTCGGTCTGCCGCTCACTTATGCGATCCAGTTGCAGTTGCTGGGCGGCATCTGGATCATCCAGACGCTGCCGGCCATCGTGCTGGGTCTGTACACGCGCGTGCTCGACTATCGCGGCCTGCTGGCCGGCTGGGCGGCCGGCATCGCCACCGGCACGTGGATGGCCGTTTCGCTCAAGCTCGCCAGCTCGATCTTCACGATCCACCTGTTCGGCATGGCGATTCCGGGCTATGCGGCCGTATGGTCGCTGATCGTGAACCTGGTGGTGTCCGTGGTAGTGAGCCTGCTGGTGCGCGCATTCGGCATGCAGCGCGCCGAAGATCGCACCCGTCCGGAAGATTATCTGGACGTGGTCGAAAGCTGATCTGCCGGCTTCGCGCCGTCCGGCCTCGTCCGGAACGGTGCGTCGACGGACACGGCGCCCGCAGACGAAAGTCTGCGGGCGTTTGTCTTTGGCGGGCAATCAGGGCAGGATAGCGGAACCGGACTTCCACGCGTCGTCCATGGGCCTTCGTGGGCCTGGATGGGTCCTTCAGCAGATCCTTCATCGTGTCCTTCGCTGGGGCCTTCATTTGGTTCTTCCGGGTCCTTAGGATCCTTCGGGATCGTTTGGGGTCGTTTAAGGGTCGTTCCTGTCCTTTCGGGTCCTTCTGGATCACCACGCCGCCATGGCTTCTGCCGAATCCGATACCGCGATGCCCCGCCGTTCTGCGCTCGGCCGGATGATCCGCGCGGTGAGCTCGCCTTACTACCGCTACCGCTACGCAACGGTGCTGCACAGCCTGCGCGTGGGCCTCGCGATGCTGGTCTCGATTCTCGCGACTACCGGCATCGACATTCCGCATGGCATCTGGTCGTCAGTGACGCTGCTGGTGGTGATCGGCGGCTTGCAGCATCACGGCAATATCCGCAAGAAGGCCGCCGAGCGCGCGGTGGGAACGCTGCTCGGAGCGTCGATCGGGCTGTTGCTGATCCTGCAGCAGAACCTGATCGGCTCGCTGCCGCTCACCTATGTGCTGATGGCAATCGTTGCGTCGATCTGCGCGTGGTTCGCGATTGGCTCGTCCGGCTACGTCGGGCTGCTGACGGCGATCACGATGTGCATCGTCGCCGGACATGGCGACAACCTGATCGATGTCGGACTCTGGCGCACGCTGAACGTGCTGATCGGCATCGTGATCGCGCTGGCGTTTTCGTTCGCGCTGCCGTTGCACGCGACCTATTCGTGGCGTTACGGGCTCGCGGCCAATCTGCGCGAATGCGCGTCCCTCTACGCGCGTCTGCTGGAGGGGGAGACCATCAGCGAAGAGGAACAGGTCGGGCGTTTCCTGCAAATCAACAAGCGGCTGGTGCAGTTGCGCTCGCTGATGCCGTCGGTGGCAAAGGAAATCGACGTGCCGCAGGCGAAGCTCGAAGAGATCCAGCGGCTGCATCGCTCGGTGCTCAGCGCGCTGGAGTTGCTGGCGACCGGTCCGCTGAGGCATGCGGACGACCGAGCCCGCGCGCTGTACGCGCAGCAATGCGGCGTGGAGGTCCGCGCGGTGCGGGCGACGCTACTCGCGATAGCCCGTGCCCTGCGCTTCGGGCACGCGACGCACTTCGGCATCCCGGCCGCGTCGCTGCTGGTGCAGGCGCACGCGGCCCCGGCGCTGCGGCTGCCGAGCGATTTGCAAGGGCCGTACTGGCTCGGCCAGCGGCTCGCGGAGCAGGTAGAGCGGTTGCGCGCGCTATTGCTGGAGACCGAGTCGAACTGGAATATCGAGCGGCCCGCGAGCGTGGCGCGCAAGGGGTAGCCGGGGCGCGCGACAGGGCGATGTCTCCGATTGCGGCCCGTGCACTGCAGGTCGCCGGGGCCGGGTGTCGGCGGTGCGATGCCGTGAGGCGCGGCGTTGCCGCGCGCGCTGCTGCGCGGCCGCTCCACCTAAGCGTTCGAAGCCTCTGGCGGCAGCGTCACCCTCCCCATCAGCACGAAGCGATCCACCACTATTCCCAAACCCTTGCTGCAGAAGGTCGCCTGGAAGGGCAACGTCAGCTGGCCGCCCTCGGCTAGCGCGTTGAAGTATCTTTGGCCGGACGCGCTGTCCTCGGCCGTCAGCGACAGGTTTGAAGAAACGAAGCGCATGAACGGCAAGCGGCCATGAACCATGGGGTCCAGGGCCGCTTGTCCGTCCGGCCGTGTGAGTCACGCGGCCGGAAGCCGTGCTTAGCGCAGCGATTCGATCAGCTTTTCCAGCTTGATCGCGTCCGCGGCAAACGTGCGGATGCCTTCGGCGAGTTTTTCGGTCGCCATCGCTTCGTCGTTGACGAGGAAACGGAACGACGCTTCGTCGACCGGCACGCGCTCGACGTTTGCATTGCCAGCCGACTCCGGCGAGAGCTTGCGCTCGACCTTGTCAGTACTGTCCTGCAACTTTTGAAGCAGATCGGGGCTGATGGTCAAGAGGTCGCAGCCGGCGAGTTCCAGAATCTGACCGGGCGTGCGGAAGCTTGCGCCCATCACCTCCGTCTTGTAGCCGAATTTCTTGTAGTAGGTATAAATGCGGCGCACGGATTGGACGCCCGGGTCGTTGGCGCCCCCGTCTTTCGCTTCGTCCCACGCGCTGCCGGCGTTCTTCTTGTACCAGTCGTAGATGCGGCCGACAAACGGCGAGATCAGTTGCGCGCCCGCTTCGGCGGCGGCCGCGGCCTGCGCGAGCGAGAACAGCAGCGTCATGTTGCAGCGGATGCCTTCCTTCTGCAGCACTTCGGCCGCGCGGATGCCCTCCCACGTCGAAGCGAGCTTGATCAGCACGCGCTCGGGGCCGATGCCGTGCTCCTTGTAGAGCGCGATGAGTTCGCGGCCCTTGGCGATCGAGCCCTCCACGTTGAACGACAGGCGCGCGTCGACTTCGGTCGACACGCGGCCCGGAATGATCTTGAGGATTTCAGTGCCGAAGGCGATCAGCAACTGGTCGATGACCGCGCCGACCGGCTTGCTCGCATTCGCTTTCACGGTCTTTTCGAGCAGCGGCCGGTAATCGTCTTTCTGCACGGCTTTGAGAATCAGCGACGGATTGGTGGTCGCGTCCTGCGGCTTGTACTGGGCAAGCTGCTGGAAGTCGCCCGTATCGGCGACGACGGTGGTGTATTGCTTGAGTTGATCGAGTGCGGTTGTCATGTTCAGGCCTTCAGGGCGCGTGCGCGCCGTGGTTCAGGAGAAATGAGGACGCCGCCGGGCTGACAGGACGACATCAGCGCCGGTGGCCGCGGGTCACGCCGCAGCGCCGCGCCCATGCGGCCGGGCGACACTGCCGGATACTTCTATTCTATGGCGGATCGCCTGATCCGGTATCGACAGTTGACCCATGTGATCCGTTCAACGGGATTCCGGGCAACGACGATGCGCGTTGCGGATTGTCACCAGCCGTTCTGGTCACGCCGCTTAGTGGCGAGCGCGTGACCGCTGGGCCGTCCACACGAGGCCGGTGGCGTCCGCCGTCGACCGTTTTCGCTCTGGCTCATCACGCGCGTCGCGCGTTCAGCACCAGTTGCGTCAGCATGCCCGCCACCAGCCCCCAGAATGCGGGGCCAATCGACAGCAGCGTCAGCCCGGATGCGGTCACCATGAAAGTTACCAACGCCGCCTCGCGCTGCTTGACGTCCTGCATCGCGTTGGCGAGGCCGCTCATGATCGAGGCGAATAGCGCCAACGCCGCGACCGAGACCACCAGCGCCTTCGGCAGCGCCGCGAACAAGGCCGCGATAGTCGCGCCGAACACGCCCGCGAGCAGATAGAAAATGCCGCCCCAGACCGCGGCGGTGTAGCGCTTGTCGCGGTTTGGGTGCGCTTCGGGGCCGGTGCAGATCGCCGCCGTGATCGCCGCAAGATTGATGCCGTGCGAGCCGAACGGCGCAAGCAGCAGCGACGCGATACCGGTCGTGGAAATCAGCGGCGCGGATGGCGTGGTGTAGCCGTCCGCGCGCAGCACGGCGATGCCCGGCACGTTCTGCGACGCCATCGCGACGACGAACAGCGGAATTCCGATGCTCACGCTGGCCGCCACCGAGAACGCCGGCATCGTGAACACCGGGTGCGCAAGCGCGACGCGAAAGTGGCTGAAATCGAGCAGACCGAGCGCGGCAGCGGCGCCCGTGCCGACGATCAGCGTCGTCACGATCGCGTAGCGCGGCGCGAGGCGTTTGACGATCAGATAGGTGAAGAACATCGTCAGCACCAGCGCGGTCTGGAACTGCGCGGCGCGGAAGATCTCGATGCCTATCTCGAACAGAATGCCTGCCAGCAAGGCCGACGCGATACCGGCAGGGATCTTCTTCATCAGCGTATCGAACCAGCCGGTCAGGCCGACCACGGTCAACAGCACCGCGCACACGATAAACGCGCCGATTGCTTCGGCATAGGCCACGTGCGGTAGCGACGACACCAGCAGCGCCGCGCCCGGCGTCGACCACGCGATCACGATGGGCGCGCGAAAGCGCAGCGACAGACCGATCGTGCAGACGGCCATGCCGATCGACAGCGCCCAGATCCACGACGAAATCTGCGCACTGCTCAGATGCGCGGCCTGACCCGCCTGAAACATCAGCACGAGCGAGCTGGTGTAGCCGGTCATCATCGCGACAAAGCCGGCGACGATGGTGGACAGCGACGTGTCGGCGATCGGATTGAGCCGCCTGGGCGGTGTGGCGGCCGGGGACAACTGGGGCGAGGAAGGACAACTCATTCAGAGGCTTTCTAATGGTCGAGGGGAATGCTTGACGGCGTCATTTGCTCAACATGCGCATCGCGGTCTCCAGCCCGGCGAGCGTGAGCGGATACATACGGTGTCCGAGCACTTCGCGAATCGCGCTGACCGATTGCCGGTATGCCCACAAGCCTTCCGGTTCCGGATTGAGCCACGCGTGATGCGGGAAGTGATCCGCGAGACGGCGCAGCCACACCGCGCCGGCTTCCGCATTGTTGTATTCGACCGAGCCGCCCGGCTGCAGCACTTCGTAAGGGCTCATGGTCGCGTCGCCGACGAAGATCAGCTTGTAGTCGGATGCGAACTTGTGCATCACGTCCCAGGTCGGCATGCGTTCGGCGTGACGGCGGCGATTGTTCTTCCACAGGAAGTCGTACACGCAGTTGTGAAAGTAATAAAACTCCAGATGCTTGAACTCGGCCTTGGCCGCGGAGAACAGCTCTTCCGTGCGCTTGATGTGATCGTCCATCGATCCGCCCACGTCGAGCAGCATCAGCACTTTCACCTTGTTGTGCCGCTCGGGCACCATCTTCAGGTCGAGCCAGCCGGCGTTCGCGGCGGTGCTGCGGATTGTGTCGGGAAGGTCCAGCTCTTCGGCGGCGCCTTCGCGCGCGAAGCGCCGCAGGCGGCGCAGCGCGACCTTGATGTTGCGCGTGCCGATTTCCACCTGGTCGTCGTAGTCGCGATACGCGCGCGCTTCCCACACCTTCACGGCGGTGCGGTTGCCCGCGGCGTCCCCGCCGATGCGCACGCCTTCCGGGTTGTAGCCGCCGTTGCCGAACGGCGAGGTGCCGCCGGTGCCGATCCATTTGCTGCCGCCTTCGTGACGGCCCTTCTGTTCATCGAACAGTTCCTTCAGGCGCTCCATCAGCTTGTCGAGGCCGCCCATCGCTTCGATCTGCGCTTTTTCTTCCGGCGACAGCTCGCGCTGCAGTTTCTTCTTCAGCCAGTCGAGCGGTACGTCGAACGCCATTTCGGAGGCGACCGCGACACCGTTGAAATACGCGCCGAACGCCTGGTCGAACTTGTCGAAATACTGTTCGTCCTTGACGAGCGTGATGCGCGCCAGATAGTAGAACTCGTCGAGCGACGGCGCAATCACGTTGGCCTTGAGCGCTTCGAGCAGCGTCAGATATTCCTTCACCGACACCGGCAATTTGGCGGCGCGCAGCGAGTAGAAGAAGTCGATCAGCATGCAGTGCCTCATGCAAGATAGTTGCGGCGACAACGCGTGATGCGTGCGGCGCGCTGAACGGTGGCGGGCCGTGATCGTGCCAGGCGCCGCGCAGCAGTCGCTAACGGGTCGCTCAGCGATTGTTGCGGTTCATGAAGATGAGCCGCTCGAACAGGCTCACGTCCTGCTCGTTCTTCAGCAGCGCACCGTGCAGCGGCGGAATGATCTGCTTCTGGTCCGACGAGCGCAGCGCTTCGGGCGGAATGTCTTCGGCGAGCAGTAGCTTGAGCCAGTCGAGCAGTTCCGAGGTGGACGGCTTCTTCTTCAGCCCCGCGACGTTGCGCAGTTCGAAAAAGCTCTGCATCGCCGCCGCGAGCAGTTCCTTCTTGATGCCGGGGTAGTGCACCTCGACGATCTGCTGCATGGTGAGCGGATCGGGGAATCTGATGTAATGGAAAAAGCAGCGGCGCAGAAACGCGTCGGGCAACTCCTTCTCGTTGTTCGACGTGATGATCACGAGCGGGCGCTGTTTCGCGCGCACCAGCTCGTGCGTCTCGTACACGTAGAACTCCATGCGGTCGAGTTCGCGCAGCAGGTCGTTCGGGAATTCGATATCGGCCTTGTCGATCTCGTCGATCAGCAGCACGGTCTGCTCGTCCGACTCGAACGCCTGCCACAGCACGCCCTTGACGATGTAATTGCGGATTTCCTTGACGCGCTCGTCGCCGAGCTGCGAATCGCGCAGCCGCGACACGGCGTCGTATTCGTACAGACCCTGCTGGGCCTTGGTGGTGGACTTGATATGCCACTGCAGCAGCGGCATGCCGAGCGCGGCGGCGACCTCTTCGGCGAGCATGGTCTTGCCCGTGCCCGGTTCGCCCTTGATCAGCAAGGGACGCTTGAGTGTCATCGCGGCGTTGACCGCGAGCTTGAGGTCGTCGGTGGCGACGTACTGCGATGAGCCTTCGAAACGCATGGCGAGGTGCTCGAGTTCGGGGAAAAACCCAGTATAAGTCAGAAGGCCTGTTGGCCTGAAACGGGCTCGCGTAGGGTGTGAGCCCGGTGCGGCCAGAGTTGCCGCACCGCGAGCGCGGGTCATTAAGCGCGTCGTATGGCGTAGGTTGAGCGGCGGGTGTGGCCGTTTGGTGGTCGGGCCGTATGGCCGGCGCCGGTTCCCGCCGCGCTCGCCGCGTCGAATGCGAGTCCGGCTGGAGTCCGGCCCGGCGCACTGAGCGCGCCTGCATCGGACACGTGTCCCTCTGCGGACAGGCGGCAGTGGAGCGCCGCCGCCGGCGCTGTGCCGTGCGCGGGCGGCCCGCTGCCGCGCGCGGTGGACGTTCGGCGCGGCGTCGCGGTACAATTAGCCCGATTTTTTTGGCCTGCGTGGCTACCCTATAAGAAGAACGGCGCGGGCCGTTGCCTTTTTTGGGCGCCCGTTCCCCTCAAGCCAGGTTACCTGCTATGAATAAATTCGTCGGCAAACATGTCGTGATCGCAGCGCTGTCGGTGCTCGGGGGCTTTTCGGCCGCTGCGCAGGCGGATGTCGTCGGCAACGCCAAGGCGGGCCAGGACAAGGTCGCGATGTGTATTGGCTGCCACGGTATTCCGGAGTACCGCACCGCTTATCCCGAGGTCTATCGCGTGCCCAAGCTCGGCGGCCAGAATCAGCTGTACCTGGAAAATGCCCTGCGCGGCTACAAGAAGGGCGACCGCCATTTCGCTACGATGCATGCCGTTGCCGTCTCGCTGTCGGACCAGGACATCGCCGACATCGCTGCCTACTACGCGGCGCAGAATTCCTCTTCGAAAAGCAATCCCGACAAGTGATCGGCGTCGGTCACACGGCTACCCATATTCGCGGGATAGGAGCATTCATGATTAAGCCCCAACAGGCACTCCACACGGTGTTCAAGGCTGCATGCGCGTCGGCGGCAGTGATTGGTCTGGTTGCAGCGAACGTCGCGCATGCCGCCGACGCGGGCAACGGCAAAGTGCTGGCCGACAGCCACAATTGCGCGGCCTGTCACGGCGTGAATCTGAACAAGCCGGTGAGCCCGGAATATCCGAAGCTCGCCGGTCAGTACTCCGATTACATCTACTGGGCGCTGCGCCAGTATCAGATGGGGGTCGGCAACCCGCACCTCGGCCGCAACAACCCGATCATGCAGGCGCAGGTGCAAAGTCTGTCACAAAGTGACATGAAGGACATCGCGGCTTACGTCGAATCGCTCAACGGTGACCTGGTGCAGAAGAAGTAAGCACGCCGCACGTGGATCGAAGTGAAGAACACCCTGCTTTGGCAGGGTGTTTTTTTTGGGGCGGCCCGCTTGGCGCGATGCCGAATGCGGACGCTCCGCCAAGGCGCGGTGCGCTTGCGGGCGACTCGCGGCTCAATGCTCAATCGCGCGTCGCACGCCGTTCGATCCGCTGCAAATACGCATCCGTGTCCGGTGGCGTGCCGGTGCGCTGCGCTTCCCAGATGGTTTCGCCCAGGCAGTCCATGATCGCGTGCTGCGCTTCGTGCGTCGAGCCGAGGCGAGCGGCAAGCCGCTCGTGCGCTGCGCGAATGCCGGGCGGCTGGTCGATCGACAACTGTTCGCTGATCGCCAGATGCATCGACAGATGCAGGAACGGATTGGTCTGCCCGCGCTCGGGCGAGTAGTCCTGCGCTTGCGCGGCGTCGGTGTCGCTCAGGTCGGCATGATATTCGGGATGCTCGACGATCCAGTCGGCGGCGATCGCCTCGAGCGGCGTCAGAATTTCACCTTGACGCTGTTTGCGCCAGGTGTCGGTGAAAAAAAGACGAACGTCGTCGCGGCTGGGATTGAACATCGTGGAACCGGTGCGTGGAAGGGACGTGGAGCCGAACGCTCAGGCCAGCATTTTACGCTGGCCCCGCGCGGCCTGCTGGTGGCCGGCGCGCTCAGAGATCAGGCGGCGGGGTCTTTGGCCGGAATTCGCACAGCGGCTCGATCACGCAATGCCAGCACTCGGGCCGGCGCGCCTTGCAGACATAGCGGCCGTGCAGAATCAGCCAGTGGTGCGCATCGTGCCTGAATTCGGCGGGCGTGAATTTCTCCAGCGCTGTTTCGACCGCGCGGACGTCCTTGCCGGGCGCGAGTCCGGTTCGATTGGCAACCCGAAAGATGTGCGTGTCCACCGCGATGGTCGGGTGACCGAAGGCCGTGTTCAGGATCACGTTGGCCGTCTTGCGGCCGACCCCCGGCAGGCTTTCGAGCGCTTCGCGATTCTCGGGCACCTCGCCGCCGTACTGGTCGAGCAGAATGCGGCAAGTCGCGATGACGTTCTTCGCCTTGGTCCGGTACAGGCCGATCGTCTTGATGTAGCTGGCCACGCCTTCTTCGCCCAGTTCCAACATCTGCTGCGGCGTGTTCGCCACCGGGAACAGCTTGCGCATTGCCTTGTTTACCGACACGTCGGTGGCCTGCGCGGACAACAGCACGGCGATCAGCAGTTCGAACGGTGTCGTGTACTCGAGCTCGGTCGTCGGATGCGGGTTCAGACTCCGGAGCGTTTCGAAGATGGCGCGGCGTTTGTTCGCGTTCATACCGGGCGTGCGGGTGAGTGCCGTTGCGTTCGTTGGTTGCTAGCGACGCGATGACGAACTGTCGTTGTCGTCGGTGCCCAGTCCGAGGCGGCGGCGGCGCGCTTCGGCGGCGTCGATCTGCGCCTGCACGTCGGCGCTTACGCGCTCGGTGTTCAAAGGCCCCTGGCCTTTGGCGGCCAACTCTTCTTTCTTCTTGCGAGCGCGTTCGAGCGCGGCCTGGATGATCGCGCGCTTCCTGGCTTCGGCATCTCCCGATGCTTCGGCAGCTTCGGTTGCGGGCGCACCTGCCGCCGGCGCTGCCGTGCGGCTCGCCGCAACGGCACTGCCGCCGACCGCTCTGCGCGCCGCAGCGCGCGCTTCGGCGGCATCGCGCTCGCGCGCGAGGCGCGCTTCGCGCCGGTCATGGCGCTCGCGCGCGGCGTCGGCCTGGCTCTGGCTCCATGCATCCCAGCCGCTTGCTTCGCCGCTGACGGCCTGCATCGAAATGCAGTCGACAGGACATGGCGGCACGCACAGATCGCAGCCGGTGCACAGCTCGGCGATCACCGTGTGCATCTGTTTCGGTGCACCAACTATTGCATCGACCGGACATGCCTGAATGCAGAGCGTGCAGCCGATGCATACCCGTTCGTCGATAACCGCCAAAGGACGCGGCCGTTCGACGCCGTTGGCGGAATTCAGCGGAATCACCGGTTTGCCGAGCAGCGCGGCGAGGCGCGCGATGCCTTCGGCACCGCCGGGCGGACACTGGTTGTAATTGGCTTCGCCCTTCGCGACGGCTTCGGCATACGGACGGCATGCGGGATAGCCGCACTTCGTGCATTGCGTTTGGGGTAGCAGATCTTCGATGCGATCCGCCAGCATTTCGATGTCTGTCTCGGTCACCACGTGGGGGCTTGCCTTACGGCCGCACAGCTTGAACTAAATAGCACATTATCGCCGATTTCCCCGATTGCCATCCGTAATCCATGTGCCATAATCGAAGCGCTTTTTCGAAAGACCGCAGAAAAGGGTGTCCCCCAACCTGGCGCGCCCGTTCAACGCTGTCGGTGCAAGGCCCAGGAGAGGCCGGCGGCGCGATCCGGATAACGCGGCTCACGAAGACGATGCCACCATGAATCAGCCGAAAATCAAAAGAGATCCTGAAGGCACGAGGCGCCGCATTCTGCTTGCGGCGGCCGAAGAGTTCGCAAATGGTGGGCTATTCGGCGCGCGCGTCGATCAGATCGCCCGTCGCGCGGAAACCAATGAACGCATGCTGTACTACTACTTCGGTAGCAAGGAGCAGCTATTCACTGCAGTGCTCGAACATGCGTTCAGCGCGCTCAACGAAGCCGAGCGCACGCTCGAATTGAATGGCATCGCGCCGATCGAGGCCGTTACGCGTCTTGCGCATTTTGTTTGGGATTACTACCGCGATCATCCCGAACTGCTGCGTCTGATCAACAACGAGAACTTGCATGAAGCGCGCTATATGCGTAAGTCCACGCGCATCCGCGAAATGATCTCGCCGATCGTCGCCACGCTGGGCGCGATACTGGAACGTGGGCAGCGCGCGGGGCTGTTTCGCTCCAATGTCGATCCATTGCGGTTTTACGTGACGCTCTCGGGAATGGGTTACTACATCGTATCGAACCGTTTCACGCTCGAAGCGACGCTCGGCCGCGATTTCAGCGGCGCCGCCGAACGCAGTGAAGTGATTCAGATGAATACTGAACTGCTGCTCGCGTATCTGCTGCGCAAGTAGTCGGCCCGCGGGCGCGGTGCAAACTGGCGCCGCTCACCGCCGCATCCAGCCCACCCGACACACCAGTCACGAATCTTAAACAGCAACGGCCTCCAAAGAGGCCGTTGTTGCGAACTTGCTTGTGCGCGTGCGGTTCAATCAGATCAGGCTTCGGCCTTTTCCTTCACCACCTTGGGCGCCTTGTTGTACTCGAGAATGAAGTCGCGCAGTTGCGGATAAATGATGGTGCGCCAGCGCCGCCCAGAGAAAATGCCATAGTGGCCGCATTTTTCCGCGGTGAAGTGGCGCTTGTTCTTCTCTGGAATGCCGGTGCACAGTCCGTGCGCCGCAAAGGTCTGGCCGTCGCCGGAGATGTCGTCGAGTTCGCCTTCAATCGTGAACAGCGCGGTGTGCCTG
Source organism: Paraburkholderia suaedae (assembly GCF_040812055.1). Classification (NCBI taxonomy): domain Bacteria; kingdom Pseudomonadati; phylum Pseudomonadota; class Betaproteobacteria; order Burkholderiales; family Burkholderiaceae; genus Paraburkholderia; species Paraburkholderia suaedae. Next base: position 47,732 of record NZ_JBFOAH010000027.1, read on the forward strand.
ATGTCCTGCGGCTTCACCCGCTCGCCGGCAACGTCCCACGTGCCTTCGGCCAGACGGAACTCCTGGAACACCACGCGGATCGTGTCGAGGTAATAGTCCGCGTCCATGTCGAGCACCGCGTTGTACTCGTCATAGAAACGGCGATGCGCTTCGGCATCTTCTTCGTCGCCGCGCAGCAGGCTCTGGTAGAAGTCCCAATGCGAGGCCGCGTGACGCTCCGGATTCATGGCGACAAAACCGGTGTGCTGCAAAAAGCCCGGGTACACCTTGCGGCCCACGCCCGGATAGTTCGGCGGGACCGTGAAGATCACGTTGTTCTCGAACCAGCCGTACGAGTGCTGCGTGGCGAGCGAGTTGACCGAGGTCGGGCTCTTGCGCGCGTCGATCGGGCCGCCCATCATCGTCATGGTGCGCGGCGTGTCCTCGCCGCGGCTCGCCAGCAGCGAAATGGCGGCGAGCACCGGCACCGTGGGCTGGCATACCGAAATCACATGCAGATTCTTCGCACCGATGTGGCGGATGAATTCCTGGATGTACCTTACGTAGTCGTCCAGACCGAACGGGCCCGCTTCGAGCGGCACCATGCGCGCATCGATCCAGTCGGTCAGGTAGACCTTGTGGTCCTGCAACAACGTTCGCACGGTGTCGCGCAGCAGCGTGGCGTGGTGTCCCGACAACGGTGCGCACACCAGCACGACCGGCTCGTCTTTCAATTGGGTAACAGCGTCGCTGTCGTCGGCGAAGCGCTTGAAGCGCATCAGACGGCAAAACGGCTTTTCGATAATGGTCTGTTCGATGATCGGAATGTTATGACCATCTTTGACGATCTGATGCAGATTGAACTCGGGCTTTTCGTAATCTTTGCCGAGCCGGTAGAGCAGTTCATAACCGGCTGACAGGCGCGTGGCGCCCGGCACGTAGGCCAATGGGCTGGCGGGATTCGCGAACGATTTCGACGCGGCCTGGGCCCAGGCGGTAAGAGGGCTCAACATCGCCCGCTGGAATTCGTGCAGTTGATAGAGCATGGGTGCTCCGTTTTAAGCGGTTCGCATGGGGCTTCGCAAACACGCATGAGGCGTTGCGGCGGGCCGTTCTGGTTGTTGACACATGGGTTGTCGGCCGACAGTCTAATCGATCATATCGAACAAAGGGCATTTGTGCAATGCAACAATTTTCGCGCGAGCCGCGCGAAAATTGTTATTCAATCATGCTATTGGCGATGTTGCCGCGCCGCTATCTGGAGATGTCTCAGCCTTAAGTTCCGCCGACCGGCTGCCGACATGGGCCGGATGGCCGATTGCCTGCGCCATCGCCTGTTCGTGCTTCATCAGGTTCAGGCCGGTGTGCACCAGCGCCACATGCGAGAACGCTTGCGGAAAATTGCCGACCAGACGCTTGTCGAGCGGATCATACTCTTCAGACAGCAGGCCGACGTCATTGCAGAGCCCAAGCAGCCGCTCGTACATCGCAACCGCTTCACCGATGCGGCCTTGCAACGCCAGGTTGTCCACCATCCAGAACGAGCACGCGAGGAACGTCCCTTCGCCGGGGGGCAGGCCGTCGTCGTATTCGGTGGTGCGATAGCGCATCACGAAGCCGTCGTGCATCAAGCCTTTTTCGATCGCCTCCACCGTGCCTTTGATGCGCGGGTCGCGCGGCGGCAGGAAGCCGAGCAGGGGCAGCAGCAGTACGCTCGCGTCGAGCTGGTCGCTGCCGTAGTACTGCGAGAACGCATCGAGCTCCGGATTCCACGCCTTCTCGCAGACTTCGGCGTGAATCTTGTCGCGGACCGCGCGCCAGTCGTCGAGCGGGCCGTCGAGCTTGAACATCTCGGCCGAGCGGATCGCGCGATCGAACGCGACCCATGCCATCACCTTGGAGAACGTGAAATGCTGGCGGCCGCCGCGGGTTTCCCAGATGCCTTCGTCGGGCTCCTGCCAGATCGTTTCGAGGTGGCGCAGCAGCGCGCACTGCACGTTCCAGGCGGTCTCGTCCGCCTGCAGGCCCCCCACGCGCGCCAGATGCAGCGCATTCATCACTTCGCCATAAACGTCGAGCTGACGCTGACCGACTGCGTTATTGCCGATGCGCACCGGCTTCGCGCCTTGATAACCCGGCAGCCAGTCGATTTCGAATTCCGGCAGCCGCCGCTCGCCGGCAATCCCATACATGATCTGCAATTGCTCCGGCGCGCCTGCCATCACGCGGCCTAGCCAGCTGCGCCATGCCCGGGCTTCGTCGTAGTAGCCGCCGCGCATCATTGCGAGCAGCGTGATGGTGGCGTCGCGCAGCCAGCAGTAGCGGTAGTCCCAGTTGCGGGTGCCGCCGAGCTGTTCCGGCAGCGACGTCGTGGGCGCCGCGACGATGCCGCCGGTCGGCTCGTAGGCGAGCGCGCGCAGCGTGATCAGCGAGCGGCGGATCGGCCCGGCCCATCGGCCTTCGACCGTGCCGCGCGCCGACCATTCGAGCCAGTGGTTTTCGGTGCGCGCAAGCGCGGTGTGTGGATCGCGCGCGGGCGGAATGCGCAGGTGCGACGGCGCATAGGCGAGCGAAAACGGCACCCGCTCGCCTTCGCTGACCGTGAATTCGGCGAGGGTCTTCATGTTCTCGCCGCGCAGCTCGACCGGCGTGCGCAGCACGGCGTTGTCCGGCCCGACGATCGCCTTGATGCCGCTATCGTGCTTCAACCGGTCGACCCACGGAATCGAGAAGCCGTAGTCGAAGCGCAGCACCAGTTCCATTTTCATGCGCACGGTGCCGCGCTTGCCGACGACCATGCGCACCACCTCCGACCAGCCATTGCCCGGCGGCATGAAGTCGATCAGCGTGACGGCGCCCTCGGGCGTCTCGAATTCGGTTTCGAGAATCAGGGTTTCGCCGCGATAGCGGCGCGTGACGGTGGGCGGGGTGTCGGAGGCGGGCGCGATCAGCCAGCGGCCATTGTCGGGCGTGCCCAGCAAGGCCGCGAAGCAGGCGCCGGAATCGAAACGCGGCCAGCAGAGCCAGTCGAGCGAACCTTCACGCGAGATGAGCGCGGCCGTGTGGCCGTCGCCGATAAGTGCATAGTCTTCGATGAGTGCGGGCATGGCGAACGTGTCACTGATGACGCGCGGCGCAGGCCGCCGCGCTGGAGTCGTGGTTATTTCCGGACTCGCGGGTTGCGCTTTGGTTCATGCGCAATGAGGCAAAACGCGAGTTGGTAATCTGTCAAACGAATGCCTACAATCAAAATTCCGGCCGATCCCTGAAGCCTTGCGAATTGCCAGCCGGCCTTGCCCATGGCGCATGCACACGCCGTTTCCGAGGACGAAAGCCATGCTGAACCCTTCGAAATCCGATTGCATCACGATTCTATCGGCCGCCAGCGAACTTGCTGGCGATTCCATGCTGCCGCTCGATCCACACCGGCTGGGGCTGAGCTACAACGGGTTGATGACCGCCACGGCTTTCCTCGTCGAACGGGATTGCTTCCGGCGTTATCAGGAAGGTGACGGCCATTATGCCGTCGGCGCGCTGTCGTTGCAGGGCCGGCTGCGGCTCGAACAGTTGTCGCAAGGCTGAGTGCTGCTGCGGCACCGGGGGCCGGCATGGCGCCTGGTCGTTGGCGAATCGCCGGAGGCGAGCCTGCGGTGTCGCTGCATCGAGCGGCGCTGCTTCCTGCTTCTTCCTGCTTTTTCCTATTGGACAGTACGTTCCCGCGCTGCCGCACATGTGCGCGCATGCATGGCCGCGCATGCAGGGCCATTTGCGCTTACGCGTAGTCCGTGCGTTTGCGTGCATTGGCGTTCGCGTCGTCTCGCCACCATCTTGCCGCTGCAAATCTGAGTGAGCCGGGCCTGCGTTGCGCCCGGCCTTGCCTGCATCACTGTCTGAGCGGGCCCCGCGCGTCCGCTCAGAAGTGGGTCGACCCCACGCCGAAGATTCCAATGATGCCAATGATGATCAGATAGAGCGCAACGATGTAGTTCAACAGGCGCGGCATGATGAGAATCAGAATACCGGCGATCAGAGAGACCAGCGGGCCCAGGCTGAGTGTGACGTTCATGAAGACTCCGTAGTGTGAAACGCGTCAGACGCGATTGAAGAGACGTCCCGCGATCCGGGGACGATAGTTACCGATGCGCGGCCGATGCCGGTAGCCGGATTGGCTGCATGATGCTGTGTAACGCTTTTATACTTGCCTCGATAAGAACAACGTACGACGCACCGCGCGGCAGACCAAAGACGCCTTTACAACCGCTTCGACTCAATGACCGATGTCAGGAGGTTCTATGCTTCGTCGTCGCCGGGCCGCCGTGCGTGCCGTTTCGACATCTGCTTCGGGTACTTTTCCCTCTGCACTTCGTGGCACCGCCCGCTCGATCATAAAAGGTTTCCTGCTCATGGTATCGATTGTTGCTTCGCATGCGCATGCGCAAGACTCAGGCCCGGTTCCCGCAGACGGCGTCTACGACATGCTGGTCGGCACGTACACCGCCGGCAAGAGCGAGGGCATTTATGTCTATCGGTTCGACACGAAGACGGGCGCGGCCACGCGCGTGTCGGTGGCGCAGACGGTCAATCCGTCGTTCCTCGTGGTGAGCCGCGACCGCCGCTTCGTCTATGCGGTCAATGAATTGCCCGGTGACAACGGTCCGGCCACGCAGCGCGGTGGCGTCAGTGCATTTCGCTTCGACGCCGGGCAGGGGCAACTGACGTTTCTCAACAAGGTGTCCTCGGACGGCAATGATCCGTGCTACCTGAGCTTCTCGCCGGACGAAAAGTATTTGCTGACGGCCAACTACTCGGTGGCGGCGGACCCCGGCGGCAGCTTCGCCGTCTTTCCGTTGCAGGGCGACGGCCAGCTCGGCACGTCCGTGCTCACCGTGCATCACGAGGGCGGCGGTCCGGTCAAGGGACGTCAGGACGATTCGCACGTCCACTCCACGGTGTTCTCGCGCGATGGGCGCTATCTGTTCGCGCAGGACCTCGGCGCCGACAAGCTGTACGCGTACCGCTACACGCCGGGCGACAGCCAGGCCCCGCTCACGCCGACCGACTGGGGTTACGCGCAGCAGAAGGCGGGTACGGGTCCGCGCCATCTGGTTTTCGGCAGCGACGGCAAGCACGCGTATCTGACGAGTGAGCTCGCCGGCACCGTCAGCACGTTCGACTATCACGACGGCAAGCTCACGGAGGTGCAAGCGCTGTCGCTGTCCGAGCCGGGGTTCAAGGGCGCGGTCGGCGCGGCGGCAATTCACATGTCGCCGGACGGGCGCTTCCTGTACGCGTCCAATCGCGGCGATGCGAACGAGATCGTGATCTTCTCGGTCGATCCCGCCAATGGGCGTCTGAAGAAGATCGGGCGTCAATCGAGTCTCGGCAAGTCGCCGCGCGAATTCGCAATCGACCCGAGCGGCAACTGGTTGATCGTCGGCAATCAGAACAGCGATACGGTCTACGTGTTCAAGCGCGATCAGCAAAGCGGCCTGCTCGATCCGACGCCGAGGCAGCATTTCGAACTTGGCTCGCCGGTGGATTTCAAGCTGGTGTCGCCGTCTTGATGTAATGGCTCGGTGCGCGCGAGCCGAACGCCTTGTTGAACGAATAGGCGGGCCGCTTCCAACGGAGCGGCCCATCTTTTGACTGTAGCGGGTGCGGCGCTGGCGGTGGCGGACTCGCCGCCTTGTTGCGGGGCGAGAACGGCGCGCCGGCTATTCCGCCGGTCCAGGCGCGAGCACTTCACGGCTGCCGTTGATGCTCATCGCCGACACGAGCCCGGCGGTCTCCATCTGCTCCACCAGACGCGCCGCGCGGTTATAGCCGATGCGCAACTGCCGCTGCACCGACGAAATCGACGCGCGCCGCGTGCGCACCACGAAGGCGACGGCTTCGTCGTAGAGCGGGTCGGCTTCCGCATCCGGCGATTCGCCGAACAGGTCCTGCGCCGCGCCCGCTTCGGTGGCCGGGCCGTCGAGAATGCCTTCCTCGTATTGCGGTTCGCCGAACTGCTTCAGGTATTCGACGATCCGATGCACTTCCTCGTCGGCGACGAACGCGCCGTGCACCCGTTGCGGGTAGCCCGTGCCCGGCGGCAGGAATAGCATGTCGCCCTGGCCGAGCAGCGACTCGGCGCCCATCTGATCGAGAATCGTGCGCGAGTCGATCTTCGAGGACACCTGGAACGCGACGCGCGTCGGAATATTCGCCTTGATGAGCCCGGTGATCACGTCGACCGAAGGCCGCTGCGTCGCGAGAATCAGGTGAATGCCCGCCGCGCGCGCCTTCTGCGCGAGCCGCGCGATCAGCTCTTCGATCTTCTTGCCCGCCACCATCATCAGGTCCGCGAGTTCGTCGATCACGACCACGATCAGCGGCAGCGGAGCAAGCGGCTCCGGCGCCTCGGGCGTGAGCGAGAACGGGTTGCCGAGCTTCTTGCCCTTCGCTTCCGTGTCGCGGATCTTCTGGTTGAAGCCGGCGAGATTGCGCACGCCGACCGCCGACATCAAGCGGTAGCGCTTCTCCATTTCGCCGACACACCAGTTCAGTGCGTTGGCCGCGAGCTTCATGTCGGTGACGACCGGCGCAAGCAGATGCGGAATGCCTTCGTAGACCGAAAGCTCCAGCATCTTCGGGTCGATCATGATGAGGCGCACTTCTTCGGGCGTTGCCTTATAGAGCAGCGAGCAGATCATTGCGTTGATCGCCACCGACTTGCCCGAGCCGGTCGTGCCCGCGACCAGCATGTGCGGCGCCTTCGCCAGATCGGCGACGACCGGATGGCCGGTGATGTCCTTGCCCATCGCCAGTGTCAATTGCGAGTGCGAGTTCTGATAGACGCTGGCTTCGAGGATTTCCGACAGACGGATCGTCTGGCGCTTCGCGTTCGGCAATTCGAGCCCCATGCAGGTCTTGCCGGGAATCGTCTCGACGACGCGGATCGACGTAAGGCCGAGCCCGCGCGACAGGTCTTTCATCAAGCCGACGATCTGACTGCCGCGCACGCCGAGCGCCGGCTCCACTTCAAAGCGCGTGATGACTGGGCCGGCCGACGCGCCGACCACCGTGACCGGCACTTTGAATTCCTGCAGCCGCTGCTCGATCAACAGGCCGGTTTCGATGAGCTTTTCTTCGGAGACGGGTTCGACGTCGGTGTCCGCGGGAGCGAGCAGATCGAGCGTCGGCAGTTCGACCATCGACGCGGCGGGAGCATGGAACTCAAAGCCGTTCACCGGCGAGTGGCCGCGCAGCGGCGCGCGCTCGGTGAGGGGTTCGGTAAAGGGTTCGGCGGCGAATTGTGGGACGTGTGGGGTAAGCGTCGCGCTCGCAGCTTGGGCGATGGCGGAGCTTGCCGGCGTGATCGGGTCGATGGGCGGATGGGCAAAGGGAGCGTCGGCGATAGCCGGCTCTTCAGCGCTGATGGCTGCTTGCATATCGGCCGATGTCTCTAGCCCGGTCGCGCTCGCGGTTTGTAACGGCGGTGTGCCGTCCGATCGCGCCAACGCATGATCCGGCGTGAGCGTCTCGGTCTCGGCGACCGGCGCTGTGCTCGGCGATGCTGCCGTGCCATGCGGTGCTTGCGTCGCGGTCACTGGCTGCCAGGGCGCTAGCGCCTGATCGATCACGAGTTTGGCGACGGGTGGGGTCGGCGGCTCTGTCGGTGCAGCGGCGAAGGGCGGGAGCGGCTCAGGAATCGGCGCGGCTTCTGCGATGTGCGCGAGCGCCGCGGCAGCCGATGAGTCGACGCGCGACGGTGCTTGGGAGCCGGCTAGCGGTCGAACGGGCTCGGCGTTTGTCTGCTGGTGGCTGGCGATCGTTGCGGACGATCGTGCCGAATCGTCAATGGACGTTGGGTCGTGTTCGTCGGCTTGCTCGTCGCCCGCGCGCAATGGGGTCGCGAAATGCTGGGAAGGCTTTAGCGTGGAAGGTGGGGATGCCGGTGGGGCAGACTCCGCAGGTACAGCCGTAGCCGGCGCAGCCGCATCCCCAGCCGGTGCAGACGCGGCATGTGCAGCCGTGGACGGTGGAGCCGCAGACGCGGGATGTGCGGCTAGGGCAGGCGCAGCTAGGGCAGGCGCAGTTGAAGCAGACGCAGACGTGGTGGGGCCTGAGACGGCAGATGCAGCCACAGCCGGTGCCGCCGCATCCGCGTCCAACGTCGCCTCACCCACAGCCGGTGCCGCCGTACTGGAAGCAGCCGCAGATACGGCGGACACGGCAGACGCAGAGGCAGCGGGCGCAGTCACAGCAGACGCCGATACCACAGGAGCATCTCCCGACGGATGTCCCGAGGCGCGCTCGACGACCTCGCCCAACGAGTCATGCACACTCGTCGGCGACCCCGTCCCAACCGGTTCCGCACTCGCGGCATCCCCGGCCGGTTTCTCGACGTCAAACGATTGCGCGGCATTCGCCGCAGCCGCCCCCTTTCCACCTTCCGCGCCGCTGCTGCGCGCCAGGCTCACGCCGGCCAGATCGGTCCAGCGCGCGGCGTTTTCCGCAATGCTGCGAAGCGTTTCCTCGACGCTGGCTGGCGGTGCGGCCTTCTGCGCGGTCGGTATCGGCCGGGTGAAAGCCGGGGCAGGCCGAAACGAATCGGGCGTCGGAGAGACTGCTGGCGGAGTCCGCGCCGCCGCAAACGGTTGACGAGGCTGCGCGGTTCGGCCGAGCGGAGCGGCCGCGCCAGCCGAGCCCGTCGGCGTCGGCGGACGACTCGCGCTGCCGGCCGTGGCATTGGGCCTCGCGTCCGAAGCCGCGCCGCTACCGCCGCCAGCAGGCGCGCCGGACACCGTGCGCGCTGCCGCCCCGGCGTAACCCGCTTTGCCCGCCGCTCCCGCAACACCCGACGCAGCAGCGGCCGCACCAGCCACAGCAGCCCGGCCTAAGCCCGCACCCAACGATTCGGCGGAACTTTGCTCACGGGCCGAACGCCGGCCGACCGGCAATGCGGGATCGCGAGGCACGTCGCCTGACACACCCGAAGCACCTGCAGCGTCCATGCGTCCCGCGGCGCCCACACGCGGCGCGCTCTCGCGCAACCATCCCTTTGGCCCGACCGGCTCCACCGGCACGAACGGACGCTTGTCCGCATTCGACGCCAACGCCTGCCCTGGGGCGAGGCGCGGCGATACGACAGTACCGGTGCGCAAAACAGGCTCGATCTTCGTCGCCTGCCTGCGCGCGGCTGGCGCGCCGGCACGCCAGCCCGACGTGCCGCTGCGCGCCGGCGCATCTTTACCCAACACCACGCCCGGCGCAGCGGCAGCGGCACCCGCACCGGCACCCGCACCGGCACCCACACCCGCACCCGCACTGCGCGCGCTCGCCGGGGGTCGCCACACGGTCGGCCGCGCATAGCGCCCATTGCTTTTCGGCGCCATCGTGTTGGTGGCCGGCGATACGTGCGAAGGCAAGCCATCATCGACGCTGCGATGACGGCGCGCTTGCTCATCGCGCCTCGCGAGGCCACGCGAGAAGCCCAGACCGAACGCGCCGTCCGCCCAGGCGGCAAAATCGCGCCAGCGGAAATCGATCAGCCAGGGCAGGCTCAAAAGGAGCAGCGCGAGCGCCGCGAGCGGCGTGCCGACATGCCCGAGCAGATGGCCGAAGCCCGCGGCCAGCGCATGGCCGAGGCCATTGACGCCGTCGATGCCGAGCAGCGACGCCTCGAGCGTGCAGCTCGCCACGAGCACGCAGAGGAAGCCCAGCCACAGCCGGATCGTGCCGGGCCCACGCAAGCCTGCGCCGCCTGGCAGCACCGACTTCACGAGGCGCCACAGAAGAGGGATGAACCAGACGGCCGACCCGCCGAACCAGCCGAAAACTACCGTGTGCATACTAGACATCAACGAATGGTGGACGCGCCAAAGCGCAATCCGTCGAGTTTAACCGGCACAGCCCGAGGCTTCGACGGCCGACGCAAGTAGGCTTGCGTCTCATGGAAAAGCGGCCCGGCGCGCGGCCCGCTATCGGTGTAAAGCATGGGTTGGCGGCGCGGCCAGCGCAATTCGCGCAGACCGTCTCGAAGGCGGCCGCCCGCCCTCGACGATGCGTCGGACGGTTCACCCGCCGCCGCGCTACGACGCATTCATCCACAGCAGACGACAGGCTGCAAACCGGCCATCCGCCGGCCTCGTCAGCGCCGTTCACTTGTCGCTGCGATCGAAGGTCAGCGTGTCGCCATTGTCCAGCACCAGCGCCATTTGCTGCGGCGCGCGCATCTGCACGCCGGTGCGCTCGATGTGCGTCAGCGCGTCGAGAAACGCGCCTTCGATCTTGCCGCCCGGTGTATTGCAGGCCATGCGCGTGCCGCCCAGCGGGCCGAAGCTCAGCTTGCCGTCCTTGAGCGCGTATGAACCCATGTAGCGGTTGCAGCCGGAAAAGCCGTTCGCGCGACGCTGGCCGGTCTTGGTAGACAGCGTCAGCGTGATCGGTTCGCCCTGGTCGGCGGACGGCACCGCGCGCGCCGAACCGTCGGCCTGCTTCCATCCGCTCAGCACCCAGCTCGTGTCGTCGAGCAATTGCGCGGCCGCGGGATTGAACGGATCGGGCGGCGCGGCGGCCGAGTCCGGGTGTTTCGGGATCGCGCAGGCGCTCAACAGCGCGGCGACGCTCAACGCGGCGATGGCCGCGCGCGCATGATGGGTCAAGCGCGCAACGCGTCGCGCGGAGGAGCTTTGGAGCATTACGTCGTTCCTCTTCAAACTGTCGAAGGCGTAAGGGTAACGCACTGAGCTTGCCGCACGCGAGCGCCGCGGCGCGCGGACACCTTAGCGAGATAGCAGCGGTGCCCGTATGCGCCGCGCACATATGCCGGCGGGCCGCGTCGGGCCTTTGCACGCGCAACTGTCGACACAAGTGTGTTTCCCGGTGATAGAAGCCTGTCGGCGCGCTGGCTCAGGCGCGGCACTGCGCTACACGGTTTGCGGCTTGCCACCTCGCGGCAGGCCGACTGTGCCGGCCGTTGGAAAATGGTCCAATGTGGCCGCCGCAGGCCAGGCGCGGCGAGGGGCCCGCATGTTAACATCGCGCTCTAACCATCGCACTCTCATTCCGACTTTTCTGGAGACACCATGCAGATCGGCCAACGGATCGGCACGCCGCTTTCTGAATCCGCCACGCGCGTCATGCTGCTCGGTGCCGGCGAACTCGGCAAGGAAGTGATCATCGCGCTGCAACGGCTGGGTGTCGAAGTGATCGCCGTCGACCGTTATCCGAATGCGCCGGGTCATCAGGTCGCGCACCGCTCGCACGTGATCGACATGACCGACCGCGCCGCGCTGCGCGCGCTGGTCGAGCTGGAGCGCCCGCATCTGATCGTCCCCGAGATCGAGGCGATTGCCACCGACGCGCTCGCCGCCATCGAAACCGACGGTCTCGCCGAAGTGATCCCCACGGCGCGCGCCACCCAGCTCACGATGAACCGCGAAGGCATCCGCCGACTCGCCGCCGAAGAGCTCGGCTTGCCGACCTCGCCGTACGCGTTCGCCGATTCGCTCGACCAACTTCGCGCCGGCATCGCCAAGGTCGGCTATCCGTGCGTCGTCAAGCCGGTGATGTCGTCCTCGGGCAAGGGGCAATCGGTGCTCAGGAGCGACGCCGACGTCGAAGCCGCGTGGCAGTACGCACTCGCGGGCGGCCGCGTGAATCACGGTCGCGCGATCGTCGAAGGCTTCATCGACTTCGAATACGAGATCACGCAGTTGACCGTGCGCGCAATCAACCCGGCGAGCGGCGCGGTCAATACTTACTTCTGCGATCCGATCGGCCACCTGCAGGTAGCGGGAGACTATGTCGAATCGTGGCAGCCGCAGCCGATGAGCCCGCTCGCGCTCGAACGCTCGCGCGAGGTCGCGCACAAGGTGACGGCCGCGCTCGGCGGCCGGGGCCTGTTCGGCGTGGAGCTGTTCGTCCGGGGCGACGATGTGTGGTTTTCCGAAGTCAGCCCGCGCCCGCACGACACGGGGCTCGTCACGCTGTGTTCGCAGCGCTTCTCGGAGTTCGAATTGCATGCACGGGCGATCCTTGGCTTACCGGTGGACACGTCGCTGCGGGAGCCGGGTGCGTCGGCGGTGATTTACGGCGCACTGGACGAAGCCGGCATCGCCTTCGAAGGCGTCGCGGCGGCGTTGGCGGTGCCCAATGCGGATCTGCGCCTGTTCGGCAAGCCGGAGAGCTTCGCCAAACGGCGCATGGGCGTGGCGCTCGCCACCGGCGAGAGCATCGACGACGCGCGTTCGCGCGCGAAGCAGGCCGCGGCGGCGGTGCGGCCGGTTTCGTCGAAGCAAGGTGGGCCAGGACCGAAGTAAGCGCCGCAGTGCGGTGCGCTCGCCAGTGCTTCACCGCACGCAGCGCGGTCTTCGCAATTTGGCCGGGCGCAAGGCGAATCAACCGCGGCTCGGCGGGTCCGTTGCGGCTCATTGAAGCCAATCAAAGATAAATAAAGCCAGATAAAGCAGGGGTTCGTATGGCGGTTGGATCGTGCAACAACAGGCGACGCGGCACGGCAGGCCGTCTGCTCGCAGTCGGGCTGTCATTCGCGCTATGTGCGGCGCTGAGCGGATGCGGCCTCGCGGCTGCGCCCTGCCGGATCGTGTCGGCTGGCTTGAAGATCGTGCCGCTGGTCGGGCACGTCGCGGCCGCGCCGACCGATGCGTGCGCCGGGGCGATCGATCCGTGAGTGAGCGGGCGGTCGTCGGGGCTCGCGGTCCGGTTTGGCATCCAGCAACGATCGAGGCATCCAATGAAGACATGGCTGATGGCAAGCATCATGGCAGCGAGCCTCGCGGCGTCGGGCGCCAATGCGTGGGCCGCGCCGCTGCAGTTCGGCGAGATCCAGACGAGGGGCCATCAAACGCACAAATACACGTGCGCGACCGGCAAGATCCTGCAAGTGACCTACTGGAACACGGCGAACGGCCAGAGCTTCGCGCTGGTGCCGGTCAAAGGCAAACCGCTGCTGTTCGTCAACACGATGTCGGCGTCCGGCGCGAAATACCAGGCCGGTAGCTATACCTGGTGGACCAAGGGCCCGCGCGCCGACCTGTATGACGCGATGGCCGGCGAGAACGCCCCGCCGATCCTGTCCGACTGCATCACCATCATTCGCTAGGCACTCCGGCGCGCCTGCCCCTTGCCCACGGTGCCGCCGCCGGAGCGCGCGTGCCGTCATCCCCGCCGCATCGCATTGCGCCGCTGCGCGCATCGTTTCCATTCGAGTAGTAAGCTGTCCGGCATGGCATTGGCCGTGCCGTCCCGCCATGCCGCGCGCCGTCCGTGTAAGCCGTCTTCCATCGTCCGTTTTCGGACCCTTCGGGAACCTCTGGCGGCTGGGTTCACCGCGCCTGTCCGTACCATCAACCGAGACCCCCAATGAAAGCATCGGACCTGTTCGTCAAGTCGCTGGAAGCCGAAGGCGTCGAGTACGTGTTCGGCATTCCCGGTGAAGAAAATCTCGATCTGCTCGAATCGCTGCGCCGCTCGAAAATCCGCCTGATCCTCACTCGGCACGAACAGGCGGCCGGCTTCATGGCCGCGACTTACGGTCGTCTCACCGGCCGCACGGGGGTGTGTCTCGCGACCCTCGGCCCCGGCGCGACCAACTTCGTGACCGCCGCCGCGTATGCGCAGCTCGGCGGCATGCCGATGCTGATGGTCACAGGGCAAAAGCCGATCAAATCGAGCAAGCAGGGCCATTTCCAGATCGTCGACGTGGTGCGGATGATGGAGCCCCTCACCAAGTACACGCGCCAGATCGTGTCGGTCGCCAACATCCCGGCGGCGGTGCGCGAGGCGGTCCGGCAGGCGGAAGAGGAGCGCCCCGGCGCCACCCACCTGGAGTTGCCCGAAGACGTCGCGCATGAAGAAGGCGACGGCAAGCCGATTTCGAAAAGCTTCAGCCGCCGTCCGGTCGCCGAGGAAAAAGCGGTGGCGCGCGCGGTCGAGGCGATCACCGGCGCGAAGCATCCGTTGCTGATGATCGGCGCGGGCGGCAATCGCAAGACCACCACGAAGATGCTGCGCGAATTCGTCGACCAGATCGGCATACCGTTTTTCACCACGCAGATGGGCAAGGGCGTGATCGACGAATCGCATCCCATGTGGCTCGGCAACGCGACCCTCTCGGACGGCGACTTCGTGCATCGCGCGATCGATCACGCGGACTGCATCATCAATGTCGGCCACGACGTGATCGAAAAACCGCCGTTCTTCATGCGTAGCGCCGACGCGGGCGAGAAGACGGTGATTCACGTCAATTTTCTCGGCGCCGAAGTCGACACCGTGTATTTCCCGCAGATCGAAGTGGTCGGCGATATCGCCAACGCGGTGTGGCAGTTGAAGGAAAGCCTCAAGGAGCGCCAGGAGCACTGGGATTTCACGCGCTTCAAGGAGATCAAGGAGCACTTCGAAGCGCATCTGGTCAAAGGCCAGCACGACGACCGCTTTCCGATGTACCCGGTGCGCATCGTCAACGACGTGTACGAGACGACGCCGGTGGACGGCATCGTGTGTCTGGACAACGGCATGTACAAGATCTGGTTCGCGCGCTACTACCGCGCGCATGAACCGAATTCGCTGCTGCTCGACAACGCGCTCGCGTCGATGGGCGCGGGCTTGCCTTCGGCAATCGCCACCAAAATCGTGCACCCGGAGCGCAAGGTGATGGCCGTGTGCGGCGACGGCGGCTTCATGATGAATTCGCAGGAACTGGAAACGGCAGTGCGCCTGAAGCTCGATCTGGTGATTCTGATACTGCGCGACGACGCGTTCGGGATGATCCGCTGGAAGCAGGAAAACATGAACTTCCCGGACTACGGGATGACGCTCGCCAATCCGGATTTCGTCGCCTATGCGCAGAGTTATGGCGCCAAAAGCCATCGGATCGAGTCGGCGGCGCAGTTCGCGCCTTTGCTGCGCGAGTGCTTCGCGACGCCGGGCGTGCACGTGATCGACCTGCCAATCGACTATTCGGACAACGAGCGGGTGCTCAATCGCGAGATCAAGCGGCTTTCGGCGCAACTGTGAGCTCAATGTGAACCCTCACGCGGCGGCATGGCCGTTGCTGGCTGCGCTGCCCATGCTATTGCTATAGCTACTCTCAGGCATCGGATCAAGGAGAACGCGTCATGTTGCAGAAGACCTATCCGTACTATCTCGCGAACGAAGCGGTGGCCGCCAATACCGACCTCGAAGTCACCGATAAATTCAGCGGCGAAGTGGCGACCCGCGTGGCGATGGCCGACGCGAGCGCAATCGACAGGGCAATCGGTCATGCGGTCGACGCCATGCCCGCGTTGCGCGCTTTCCCCCCGTTCAAGCGCCAGGCGGTGCTCGAACACTGCGTGAAGCGCTTTCGCGAGCGCTACGACGAACTGGCGCTCGCGCTGTGCATCGAAGCCGGCAAGCCGATCAACGATTCGAAGGGCGAGGTCACGCGTCTGATCGATACGTTCAAGGTGGCCGCCGAGGAGAGCGTGCGCATCGACGGCGAGATCGTCAATCTGGAAATCTCGCCGCGCGCCAAGGGCTATCACGGCTATGTGAAGCGCGTGCCGATCGGACCGTGCTCGTTTATCTCGCCGTTCAATTTTCCGCTGAACCTGACCGCGCACAAGGTCGCGCCGGCGATCGCCGCGGGCGTGCCGTTCGTGCTCAAGCCGGCGAGCCGCACGCCGGTCGGCGCGCTGATCATGGGCGAGATTCTTGCCGAAACCGATCTGCCCAAGGGCGCGTTCTCGATTCTCCCGGCGCATCGCGACGGCGCCGACCTTTTTACCACCGACGAGCGCTTCAAGCTGCTGTCCTTCACGGGCTCGCCGGCGGTCGGTTGGGATCTGAAGCGCAAGGCCGGCAAGAAGAAAGTGATCCTGGAGCTGGGCGGGAATGCGGCGGCGATCGTCGATGGCGACCAGGGCGGCAAGCTCGACTACGTGGTCGAGCGGCTCGCGTTCGGCGCGTTCTATCAGTCGGGGCAGAGCTGCATCGGCGTGCAGCGAATTCTGGTGCACGCGCAGGTCTACGACGCGCTGCGCGAGAAGCTGATCGCGAAAACGAAGTCGCTCGTGATGGGCGACCCGAAAGACGAAAAGACCTTCGTGGGGCCGATGATCTCCGAGTCCGAGTCCAGGCGTCTCGCCGGCTGGATGGAAGGCGCGGTGCAAGCCGGCGCGAAAATCGTCGCAGGCGGGAAGGTCGAGGGCGCGATGTTCGAGGCGACGCTGCTCGAAGGCGTGAAGCGCGACACCGATCTGTATCGCAAGGAAGCCTTCGGCCCGGTGGCGATCCTGGAGCGCTTCGACGACTTCGAGGCCGCGCTCGCCGCCGTCAACGACAGCGACTTTGGCCTGCAAGCCGGCGTGTTCACGGATTCGCTCGCGCATGCGCATCGCGCGTGGGATGCGCTCGACGTGGGCGGCGTCGTGATCAACGACGTGCCGTCGTTCCGGGTCGACAACATGCCGTACGGCGGCGTGAAGGATTCGGGGCTGGGGCGCGAGGGCGTGCGCTACGCGATCGAAGACATGACGGAGCTGCGTTTGATGGTGATGCGCGAGACCTGGTAAGCGCGGTGATGAACGCGGCGGGACAGGGCGCGGCGATGGCCGCCGTCAGCGACGCTCGCGCGGCGCGCTTTCCCGATCCCAGCAGAAAGCCTGCGCCTGCGCCATGAGTGTTTTTGCTGAAGTGCTACAATACCGGCCTTTCCGGCGGGTGTTTCCGCCGGCCGGAGCCGGCCGCAGTTTTCCCGTGATACTAACGGTCCCGTGCGGAACGCCGTGGCTCCGCCTTCATCCTGATGCCCTCTGCGGTTCCGACCGCTGCCGCGCGCACCCGCGCCAAGCGCATTTTTAGCGAAAGCCACCCATGTCCGACACAGCCGTCACGCCCAGCACTGCGACCTTTGATCAATTCGGCCTCGCGCCCGACATCCTGAAAGCCGTCAAGGAATCGGGCTATACCACGCCCACGCCGATCCAGCAGCAGGCGATTCCCGTCGTGCTGGCCGGCCGTGACGTGATGGGCGCCGCGCAGACCGGCACCGGCAAGACCGCGAGCTTTTCGCTGCCGATCATCCAGCGTCTGTTGCCGCAGGCCAGCACGAGCGCGTCGCCCGCGCGTCATCCGGTGCGCGCGCTGATCCTCACCCCGACCCGCGAACTGGCCGACCAGGTCGCCGCCAACGTGCAGTCGTATGCGAAGCACACGGCGCTGCGCAGCGCCGTGGTGTTCGGCGGTGTGGACATGAATCCGCAGTCCGAGCAGTTGCGCCGCGGCGTCGAAATCCTGATCGCGACGCCGGGCCGTCTGCTCGATCACGTGCAACAGAAAACCGTCAACCTGGGCCAGGTGCAGATCCTGGTACTGGACGAAGCCGACCGGATGCTCGACATGGGCTTTCTGCCGGACCTGCAGCGCATCCTGAACCTGTTGCCCAAAGAGCGTCAGACGCTCTTGTTCTCGGCCACGTTCTCGGGCGAAATCAAGAAGCTGGCGGCCACCTATCTGCACAATCCGCAGACCATCGAAGTGGCGCGCAGCAATTCGACTGCGACCAACGTGACGCAAATCGTCTACGAAGTCCCCGAGGGCGACAAGACCGGCGCGGTCGTGCAATTGATCCGCGAGCGCAGTCTCAAGCAGGTGCTCGTGTTCTGCAACAGCAAGATCGGCGCAAGCCGTCTTGCGCGCAGCCTCGAACGCGATGGCGTAGTGGCGACCGCGATTCACGGCGACCGCACGCAGAACGAGCGCATGCAGGCGCTCGACGCGTTCAAGCGCGGCGAGATCGAAGCGCTGGTCGCGACCGACGTCGCCGCGCGCGGCCTCGACATCGTCGAGCTGCCCACGGTGATCAACTTCGACCTGCCGTTCAACGCCGAAGACTACGTTCACCGGATCGGCCGTACCGGCCGCGCGGGTGCGTCGGGCGACGCGCTGTCGCTGTGCAGCCCGAACGAGCGCAAGCAGCTTGCCGATATCGAGAAGCTGATCAAGCGTCCTTTGGACGTTCAGCGCCTGACCGTGGCCGTGCCGGTGCGGCATCACCATGAAGACCGCGCGCCGCGTCGGGAGCGCAGCGGCGAGGGCCGTGACGAGCGCGGCAGCCGCCGCCGCACGGGTGCGTCGTCGGGCTCGTTCGATCGGCCGCATCATCATCGCGCGCAGCCTGTGGATGACTTCTTTCTGAAGCCGTACGAGCCGTCGCCTGCCGCGGTGCGCAAGGTCGAGGAGTCGGCGGCTTCGGCGGCGACGCAGAAGTCGGGTTCGAAGCAGCCGTTGGCGGCGTTGCTCGGCGGGTTCGGGATGCCGAGGAAGACGACTTCGTCGTCGTGATTCGCGCTGCGAGGCGGCCAGCGTCAAGCGCTTGCGTGTCTTCGGCGCGATGCGGCCTCAACGGCGAAGCGCATTCACGCGCTTTCGCTTTCACAAAGTCACACCCATCCGCGTTGCCCATGCCGCTGTAGCGGCGGCGTAGAAGCCGTCTAGTGTCGTATGCGGCTCGCCGGCCAGATCAAGTCCAAGATGCCGCGCCGCGGCGCGCAATGCTTCGAGCGGTTTGCCGCTGTCGAGTGCGGTGGCGCCATTTTGCTTGCTGAGCTTTTCGCCATGTTCGTTAGTCACGACGGGCACATGCAGGTATTGCGGCGTGCGCACACCAAGACAGCGCTGCAGATAGATCTGCCGCGCCGTCGAATCCATCAGATCCGCGCCGCGCACGACATGCGTGACGTCCGCGTCCGCATCGTCGACCACCACCGCCAGCTGATACGCCCATTGGCCGTCCGCCCGCTTGAGCACGAAATCGCCGACCTCGGCGGCGAGGTTCTGCGTCTGCTTGCCCTGCCAGCGATCTTCGAAGGTCACGACGGCGGCGTCGCCATCAGGCACGCGCAGGCGCCACGCGCGTGCGGGCTTGCCGTTGAGTCCGGCGCGGCAGGTGCCGGGGTAGGCCAGTGTCGTGTTGCGCGCATGGGCGTGCAGCAACGAGTCGGCGATTTCCTTGCGCGTGCAGCCGCACGGATAGACCAAGCCGGTGGACTTCAATTGCTCCAGCGCCACTTCGTAGCGCGCGATGCGCTGGCTTTGCCACACGGGTTTTTCGTCCGCGAGCATGCCTAAGCGTTCGAGCGTCGCCAGAATGTCTTCGGCGGCGCCGGGGACGGTGCGTGGCCTGTCAATGTCCTCCACGCGCACCAGCCACGCGCCGCGATGCGCGCGAGCGTCGAGCCAGCTCGCCAGCGCGCTGACCAGCGAGCCGAAATGCAACGGCCCGGTCGGCGACGGAGCGAAGCGTCCGCGATAGGTCATGGTCGATTGGCCGAGGTCAGGCAGGGTACCGGCAGCCACGGTGCCGGCATGGTGGCGGCACAGGGCGAGGGGGCCGGTGCAGTCGCTGCGCCCGTAAATGCCGCTTGCCTGGTGCAGGCAGCTAATGCGTTGCGGGGAAGCGCGGCACTTTTGGCCGGGTGCGGGGCCGGGTTGGTGGTCAGGTGTTTGGCCAGGCGCTGGCCCAGGCACTGGGCCACGCACCTGGCCGCGCCGGCGGCCGCGGGCATCGCCGCATGCCACCCGCCATTCCGGATCCGCGCGCGTCGCTTCATTCGTCCGCCTGACGCAGCGTTACGCGGCTCGCGCCGCCTCGCGGTCGGGGTGACAGGCCGGGCAGGTCTTGCCCGGCACGTACATCGGCGACTGTTGCGCCTCGGGCGTGACCACGGCGCGGCAGCCGAAGCATTGCGCGGTGGCGGTCGGCTCCAACTGCGGATTCAGTGCGGTACGGTAGTCGAACACGAAGCAGTCGCCGTGATAATGCGCGCCGCCCACTTCTTCGAAGTACTTCAGGATGCCGCCTTCGAGCTGGTACACATTCTCGATACCGACTTCCTTCATGTGGATCGCGGCCTTCTCGCAGCGGATTCCGCCGGTGCAGAACGACACCACCGTCTTGCCTTCGAGATCGGCGCGATTGTTTTCGATCACTTCGGGAAACTCGCTGAATTTCGTAATGCGGTAGTCGAGCGCGTTGTCGAAAGTACCGACGTCGACTTCGAACGCATTGCGCGTGTCGAGCATGACCACCGGGCGGCCCTCGTCGTCGTGACCGCGATCTAGCCAGTGCTTGAGCGTGGCAGCGTCGACGAACGGCGCGCGGCCGAGTTCCGGACGGATGGCCGGTTTCTTCATCGTGATGATTTCGCGCTTGAGCTTGACCAGCATCCGCGTGAACGGCTGCTTTTCCGACAGGCTTTCCTTGAATTGCAGATTCGCGAACTTGCCTTCGAACAGCGCGTCGTGGCGCAGGTAGTCGATGAACGCGTCGGTGTTCTCGCGCGTGCCGGCGACGAACAGGTTGATGCCTTCCGGCGCCAGCAGGATGGTGCCGCGCAGGCCGAGCGCGTTGCAGCGTTCAGTGACGCTCGCGCGCCAGGCGGCAGTGTCTTCGATGGTCGCGAATTGATACGCGGCGAGATTGACGATACTCATGTGTGTTCAGCGGTAAGACGTGGCCGGCATGGCGAAAAGCGGACGGTGTGAAGCCGCCGCAATGTGCCCCTTGCAAGCTGGGGCGAGCCGCGGTGTCGCGGCCACGTCGAAAAGGGCGAAACCGCTATTATCCCTCAACCGGCGTTGTGCCGGACTCGGCTGAATGGCCAGATGGTTGCGCCGGCGCAATCGCGTCCTAAGACGGATGGCTAACGCGCGGTTTTCGCCTGAATCCGTCGCAAGGGTGGAGTTACAATGTCGGCCATGTCAGATCCCCGCTTCGTTCATCTTCGCGTCCACTCCGAATTCTCGATTGCCGACGGCATCGTGCGTCTTGACGACATCGTCGAGGCGGCGGCCAAAGACGGCCAGGGCGCGCTCGCCCTCACCGATCTCGGCAATGCGTTCGGCCTCGTGCGTTTCTACAAGGAAGCCCGTGGCAAAGGGGTCAAACCCATTGCCGGCTGCGACGTCTGGATCACCAATCCGGACGACCGCGACAAGCCTTCGCGTTTGCTGCTGCTGGTCAAGGACCGGCGCGGCTACCTGAACCTGTGCGAGTTGCTCAGCAAGGCCTCGCTCACGAACCAGTATCGCGGCCGCGCGGAAATCGAAGCGGGCTGGCTCGAATCGGGTCTCGGCGAAGGGCTGCTCGCGCTCTCGGGCGCCCAGCAGGGCGACGTCGGTCTCGCGCTCGCTGCGGGCAATCCGGAAGCGGCGAAGCGCAACGCGCTGCATTGGGCGAAGGTGTTCCCGAACGGTTTTTACATCGAGCTGCAGCGTTGCGTTCAGCCAGGCGGCGAGCAGTACGTGCAGCAGGCCGTCGCGTTGGCCGCGTCGCTGAAATTGCCGGTGATCGCCACGCACCCGATGCAGTTCATGACGCCCGACGACTTCACCGCACACGAAGCGCGTGTGTGCATTTCGGAAGGCGACATCCTGGCCAATCCGCGCCGCCAGAAACGCTTTACGCCGGAGCAGTATTTCCGCACGCAAGCGGAGATGGCCGCGCTCTTCGCGGACATTCCGTCGGCGCTCGCCAACACGGTCGAGGTCGCGAAGCGCTGCAATCTCACGCTCGAACTCGGCAAGCCAAAACTGCCGCTGTTCCCGACGCCCGACGGCATGTCGCTCGACGACTATCTCGTGCTGCTGTCGAAAGAGGGTCTCGAAAAACGTCTCGAACAACTGTATCCGATCGAGGCCGAACGCAGCGCGCAGCGCGCTACGTACTACGAGCGCCTCGAATTCGAGTGCGGCACGATCATCAAGATGGGCTTTCCGGGCTACTTCCTGATCGTCGCGGACTTCATCAACTGGGCCAAGAATAACGGCGTGCCGGTCGGGCCGGGCCGAGGTTCGGGCGCGGGTTCGCTGGTGGCGTATGCGCTCGGCGTGACCGACCTCGATCCGCTGCGCTACAACCTGCTGTTCGAACGTTTCCTGAATCCGGAGCGGGTGTCGATGCCCGACTTCGACATCGACTTTTGCCAGCACGGACGCGACCGCGTGATCCAGTACGTGAAGGAAAAGTACGGCGCGGACGCGGTGTCGCAGATCGCGACGTTCGGCACGATGGCGGCGAAGGCGGCGGTGCGCGACATCGGCCGGGTGCTCGATCTCGGCTACATGTTCACCGACGGCATCGCGAAGCTGATCCCGTTCAAACCGGGCAAGCACGTCACCATCGCCGACGCGATGAAGGAAGAGCCGTTGTTGCAGGAGCGCTTCGACAACGAAGACGAAGTGCGTCAACTGCTCGAACTCGCGCAGCGCGTGGAAGGCCTCACGCGTAACGTCGGCATGCACGCGGGCGGCGTACTGATCGCACCGGGCAAGCTGACCGACTTCTGCCCGCTGTACACGCAAGGCGACGAAAGCGGCGTCGTCAGCCAGTACGACAAGGACGACGTCGAGGCCGTCGGCCTCGTCAAGTTCGACTTTCTGGGCCTGACCACGCTGACCATTCTCGACTGGGCCGAGCGCTATATCCGCCGTCTCGATCCGTCGAAGCAGGACTGGTCGCTCGGCCAGGTGCCGCTGGACGACCCGGCGTCGTTCTCCATCCTGAAGAAGGCCAACACGGTCGCCGTATTCCAGCTGGAAAGCCGCGGCATGCAGGGCATGCTGAAAGATGCGCAGCCCGACCGCTTCGAGGACATCATCGCGCTCGTCGCGTTGTACCGTCCGGGTCCGATGGACCTGATCCCGAGTTTCTGCGCGCGCAAGCACGGCCGCGAAGTGGTCGAATATCCCGATCCGCGCGTCGAACCTGTTCTGAAAGAGACCTACGGCATCATGGTCTATCAGGAGCAGGTGATGCAGATGGCGCAGATCATCGGCGGCTACTCGCTGGGCGGCGCCGACTTGCTGCGTCGCGCGATGGGCAAGAAGAAAGCCGAGGAAATGGCCCAGCATCGCGAACTGTTCCGGCAGGGCGCGGCGAAGAACGGGCTGACCGGCGAAAAGGCCGACGAAATTTTCGACCTGATGGAGAAATTCGCCGGCTACGGTTTCAACAAGTCGCACGCGGCCGCCTATGCACTGCTCGCGTACTACACCGCGTGGCTGAAAGCGCACCATCCGGCGGAATTCATGGCGGCGAATATGTCGCTCGCCATGGACGACACGGACAAGGTCAAGATCCTGTTCGAGGACTGCCTTGCGAACAAGATGGCCGTGCTGCCGCCGGACGTCAACCTGTCCGCGTATCGCTTCGAGCCGGTTGGCGAGCCCGACGGCAAGCGCTCGAAAACCATCCGCTACGGGCTCGGTGCGATCAAGGGCAGCGGGCAGAACGCGATCGAAGAAATCCTGCGCGCGCGCGAGGACGGTCCGTTTATCGACATCTTCGATTTCTGCAATCGGGTCGATCGCCGCATCGTCAATCGCCGCACGGTCGAGGCGTTGATTCGCGCGGGCGCGTTCGACACCTTGCACGCCAACCGCGCGCAACTGATCGCGTCAGTCTCGCTGGCAATGGAAGCGGCGGAGCAGGCGAGCGCCAATGCGTTGCAGGCGGGTCTGTTCGACATGGGCGACTCGCCCTCGCAAGGTCACGAACTGATCGACGAGCCCGAATGGCCGGAAAAAAAGAAGCTGCAGGAAGAGAAGGCCGCGCTCGGCTTCTATCTGTCGGGCCATCTGTTCGACGCGTACAGGGACGAAGTGCGGCGCTTCGTGCGCCAGAAGATCGGCGAATTGAAGGAAGGGCGCGACAAGCTGGTCGCAGGCGTGATTGCGTCGCTGCGCACGCAGATGACCCAGCGCGGCAAGATGCTGATCGCGCTGCTCGACGACGGCACGGGCCAATGCGAAGTCACGGTGTTCAACGAAATCTTCGAAGCGAACAAGCAGTTATTCAAGGAAGACGAACTGCTGGTGGTGCAAGGTCAGGCGCGGAACGACGCGTTTACGGGCGGCATCCGGTTCACTGTCGACACGGTCATGGACCTGGGCCGCGCGCGCTGCCGTTACGCGGAAGCCGTGAAGGTGCAGATGAACGGCAATGCGGACGCGCTGGCATTGCGCCGCGTGCTCGAAGCGCATAGCGCGGGCAAGGACGAGCCGCAGGGCGCGGCTCTGCCGGCCGCTTCATCGCGCGGCGGCAACGGGGGCGGCAACGGGGGTGGCGGCCGCAACGGCGGCGGCTACGGCGGCGACAATGGACGCCAGCGTCAGGCGGTGCCGATCCCCAACGGGCTGGCGGTGCAGGTGGTGTATCGCAGCGAAAACGCGCAAGGAGAAATGCGTCTGGGTGACGCGTGGCGCGTGAAACCGACCGACGAACTGCTGGCTGCGTTGCGCGGCGAGTTCGCGGGAAGCTCGATCGAGATCGTTTATTGAGGATCGGGCTTGGGTCGCGCGGCTATCGCCGCGTTGGCCCGCCCAAATGCGCCAGCTTCAAAAACCGGTAGTACACCGTTTCGGCGTTGAACACCGCGATCATGAAGCCAGCGCGGCCATCGAGAAAGCCGCGCCGCAGCAGGTACGTCCGCACGAAAGCCCACGCGCCGCGCCGCAGTGCCTTGCCGAAACTGCCGCGTTGACCCGCCGCGTGACGTTGCTGTGCGCCCGCCGTCGAATAGGCGTCGAGCTTGCGCAACACGCTTCCGAAGTCCTCGTACGAGTAGTGCATCAGCTTGCCGGTCAGGCGCTGTGCGGGTGCGTCGAAGACGAGGCGCTCGTGCACGAGGTCGTCGGAGAAACTCGCGGCGCCGCGTTTGAACAGGCGCGGAATCCAGTCCGGATACCAGCCGCTGTGATGAATCCAGTGGCCGCAAAAACTCGACAGCCGGTCCACCGCGTAGACGTCGGCGGTGGGCGCCATCAGCGCCGCGCGGATCGACGATGCCAGTTCCGGCGAGACGATCTCGTCGGCGTCGATCGACAGGATCCAGCTGGTGCTGAGCGCGGCCACCGCGCGGTTCTTTTGCGGGCCGAAGCCCGGCCAGTCGGTTTGTTCTATGACGCGGGCGCCGTGCGCGCGGGCGATGTCGGTGGTGCCGTCGGTGCTGCCGCCGTCGATCACGACGATCTCATCGGCGAAGGCCACGGCTTGCAGGCATTCGGCCAGCCGCGCCGCCGCGTTTCGGGTGATGATGGCGACGCCGAGGGTGGTTTCTTGCATACCTGGTTGCGAAGGCGAAATGACGGGAGCGGGTCGTGCAAGCGAGGGCCGCATGCGAGTCCCGCGAGTATACACAGCCACACAGCCGGGATCGTCGAGCCCTCTACCGGGTCGCCGCGGCTAACGGCAAATACCGAAGCGAGCAGGCAACAAGATCGGACAGCTCGGGCCACCGAGCACCGCGCACCGAGCACCGCGAGCTCCGAGCTCCGCGCACGAAGCACCAAGCACCAAGCACGAAGCACCAAGCACCAAGCACGAAGCACCAAGCACGAAGCACCAAGCACGAAGCACGAAGCACGAAGCACCGCGCTCGACGGACGCCATGCGCTTTATTCCGCAGCCGTCGCGCCACGCATCGCGCAATCGCGCTGCACGGCACACGCCAACACGCCAGCCACCGCAAGCCGCTCCGAGCCACCGCCGAACCTCGACCCAACCCGCAGCCCCGAGCCGCACGCACCAACCGATTACAATGCTCCTTTTTGATATTCCACGCTGCGGCCATTGCGCCGCCGCGCGGTTGCCGTCCCGCATTGACAGAGGATTCCTTGAGCGCGAAGCCAACCTTAAGCAAACCCATCGGCTCAGGCGAGGCGTCCTCGCCGGCCGTCGTGTTCCGTCGCCTGTGGCCGTATATCAAGCCGCTGCTGTGGGTGGTGGTCGGCGCGATCGTCGCGATGGCCATCAGCGCCGGCACCGACGCAGCCATCCCCGCGTTGCTCAAGCCGCTGCTGGACAAGGGTTTTGGCGCGCACGCGAGCGACAACGCCCGGTGGTTCGTGCCAGTCGCGGTGATCGGCCTCGCGCTGGTGCGCGGCTTGTCGCAATATGCATCCGGCTATCTGCTCGCGTACGTGTCGAACAGGATTCTGCTCGAACTGCGTCTGAAGATGTTCGACCGCATGATCCACACGAGCGTCGCTTTTTTCCAGCGCGAGACCGCGAGCACGGTGATCAACGCGATCGTCTTCGAGGTGAACCAGATCCTCAACGTGCTGCTGAGCGTGATGGTGACGCTGGTGCGCGACTCGCTGACGGTGATTTTTCTGCTCGGCTATCTGTTCTATCTGAACTGGCGCCTGACGCTGATCGTCGCGGTGCTGCTGCCGGGGATCGGCTGGCTGGTCGGCAAGATCAACCGCCGCTTGCGGCGCCTGAACCGCGAGCATCAGCTATTGACCAATGAGCTGTCCTACATCGTCGAGGAGACGGTGGGCGGCTACAAGGTCGTCAAGGTGCACAACGGCGAACAGTACGAGACCGACCGCTTCACCGCGATGAGCAAGCGCCTGCGCGGCTACGCGATGCGCATGACGGTTTCGGGCGGTCTCGCGCAGCCGTTGACGCAGTTCCTCGCGTCGATTGCGCTCGCCGTCGTGATCACGATCGCGGTGGTGCAGTCGTCGTCGGATCAGACCACGGTGGGCGGCTTCGTCGCGTTCGTCACGTCGATGCTGCTGATCATCTCGCCGCTCAAGCATCTGATGGACGTCAACCAGCCGCTGCAACGCGGGATGACCGCGGCGGAGCTGATCTTCGGCCTGATCGACGAGCCGTCGGAGCCGGAAGGCGGCGGCAAGCCGCTCGCGCGCGCGAGCGGCGAAGTGGAGTTTCGCGACGTGTCGTTCGCTTACGGCAACAGCACCACGC
Organism: Paraburkholderia suaedae; assembly: GCF_040812055.1. Taxonomy (NCBI): domain Bacteria; kingdom Pseudomonadati; phylum Pseudomonadota; class Betaproteobacteria; order Burkholderiales; family Burkholderiaceae; genus Paraburkholderia; species Paraburkholderia suaedae. The sequence goes on from NZ_JBFOAH010000027.1 coordinate 74,478, forward strand.
ACGAGCGCCACACGCTCGAGCACGTGTCGTTCAAGGTGGCGCCGGGCGAGATGGTGGCGCTGGCGGGCCCGTCGGGCAGCGGCAAAACTACGCTCGTGAATCTGCTGCCGCGCTTTTTCGATCCGACGGGCGGCGCAATCCTGGTCGACGGCGTGGCGCTGCCGGAATACGACCTGCACGCGTTGCGCAGCCAGATCGCGATGGTGAGCCAGGACGTCGTGCTGTTCAACGACACGGTGGCCAACAACGTCGCGTACGGCCAGGCGGCCGACCCCGACAAGGTCAAGGCGGCGCTGCGCGCGGCCAATCTGTGGGACACCGTCGAAGCCATGCCGAATGGCATCGACACGCTGATCGGCGACAACGGCATGATGCTTTCGGGCGGACAGCGGCAGCGTCTCGCGATCGCGCGCGCGATCTACAAGGACGCGCCGATCCTGATCCTCGACGAAGCCACCTCGGCGCTGGATTCCGAGTCCGAGCGCCACGTGCAGGCTGCGCTGGAAACGCTGATGAAGGGCCGCACGACGCTGGTGATCGCGCACCGCCTGTCGACCATCGAGCGCGCGAACCGGATTCTCGTGATGCAAGCGGGACGCATCGTCGAGAGCGGCAGCCATCGCGAGCTGTTGCAGCACGACGGGCTCTACGCGCACCTGCATCGTATTCAGTTCCAGCAGGACGCAGCCTGATCGGGCCCGTGTGCGCGGCGCCTGGCTTAGGAAGTTGGGCGCCCGCCGCGCATCATCAGCGTGCTCAGCGGAGTCGGTCATTCCCATCGAGGCCGCGTCCGACCAAAGGTGCCAAGGCCCCGGGCATTGGCCGCTGATCACCCCGCACACCGTGGCGCGCGTTCAGCCCCGGTCCTTGCGAATCACCCGCTTGAGCCAGATCCCCGGCGCGTAGACCGCCGGACAACTCGCGTAGAGAAACATGCGCAAGCGCAGCCCGAGCTTCACACCTGCGCCGTGCGTCACCAGTCCAATCCGTTGCCCCACACTGCCCGCCTCAAACATTGCGTGGATGAACTGCTCACGTGCGAGCTTGGGCGCCATCGCCGCGCGCATGCGTTCGCCGATGCCGCCGATCTCGGCGTCGCGCTGCAATTGCGCGAGCTCCGCGAGCCCATACCGATTGCTTTGCCGCATCCGGGCGATCAGTTCGTCGACCGAGCGGTAGCGGCGTTTGCGCGATAGCCCGCCGCGCCGGTAGCGCACCAGCGGCTCGCGCAGGCTCACGGCGCCGCCCGACAGAATCGCGCGCAGCACCATGATCTGATCTTCGGCGGCGGCGCCCGGCAGCATCGGCCCGAAGCGCTCGAACAGCCGCCGCGACCACGTATGTGCCGCGCCGATGAGCCAGGGGCGGTTGGCCAGCCAGTCGTCGAACGTGCGGTAGGCATCCAGTTCGGTCGGGCTCAGCCGTTCGTGAACATGGCCGGCTTCGTCCATGTCGGCGAGGTCGGTGGCGATCAGGTCGGGACGGCGCTCGCGCGCGAGCCAGAGCTCGACCACCCGTTCGCAGCGCGTGGGCGCGGACATGTCGTCGCCGGCAGCGACGAACAGTAGTTCGCCCTGTGCCATCTGCGCAATGTGCGAGAGGTGCGCGCTGATCCCCAGGTTGGCCGTGTTGCGCCGCGCGATCACCCGGTGCGGACCGTTGTAGCCGGCAAGCGCCGCTTCAATGGCGGCGAAGGTGGCGTCGGTCGAGGCGTCGTCGGAGATGATGATTTCAAGCGGCTGGTACGTCTGCGCGAGCGCGCTGCGCACTGCGTCGCCGATCTGATCGGCCTGGTTGTACGCGATCAGCAGCAGCGTGACGAGCGGGCGCCCGGCGCTCGACGCGGCGGGAGAAGAGTGGGGCGGCAGGCTATCGGTCATGGAGGGCGGGCGGATGCGGTTGGGCTAGATTCTAACGGTGGCGCGGGGCGCCCCGCGAGACGCATCCTTTACAATTGCCGCTGTTTTCGTGAACCCGTCGCAAAACCAGCGGTGAACCGTCGCAAAGCCATCGATAAACCGGCCGCGCGCCGTTGCGCCGCGCATTTGCCGCATCAGCACTCACTGAGATCCGATCCTTGTCCGAGCCGATCCGCCGTCCACTCACCGATATTGCGCTGACCGCCCAGGCGCTGAAAAACAGCGGAGGCGCCGAGCGCTATACGCGCGATGTGATCGCCGGCTTGCATCGGATGGGGTTGCGGCCCACGCTGTTCGCCCGCGAAATCGATCGGGCGCTGCCTGAGGCAGCGTGGGTCGACGCGCAGCCGCTGAACGTGCGCTGGGCGCCGCGCAAGTTGCGTAATCTCGCGTTCGACTGGCGGCTCAAGCAGCGGCTCGAACGGCACCGGCCGGCCTGCGTGTTTTCGATCAATCACTGCACGCAGGCCGACGTCGCATTGTGCGGCGGCACGCATCCAGGCTCGCTCGAAGCCGCCGGCCGCAGCGCGCGGCGCAGCGACGAATGGCAGATCGACATGGAGCGGCGCGTCTACACGCACGCGCGCTCGATCGTCGCGCATTCGCAATTGATGAGCCGCGAGTTGCAGCGTTTTTATGGCGTGCCGGCGGGGCGTATCGACGTGCTCTATCCGCCCGTCGATACGGCGCGGTTCCAGCCGCTCACCGACGCGGCGCGCGCAGCCGTGCGCCGTCAGCTCGATCTGCCCGAAGACCGGGTGATCTTCCTCTTTTCGTCGACGAGTCATGAACGCAAAGGCTATCCGCTGCTCGAAGCATTCTTTGCGCGGACCACGCTGCCGGTGTGCCTCGTCGTCGCCGGGCGCCCAGTCCCCAGAACCGGCGACACGATTCGCTATGCCGGCTACAGCAAGGAGATCGAGAAACTTTTCTCGGCCGCCGACTTCACGGTGGTCGCGTCCGCGTATGAGCCGTTCGGGCTCGTGGGCGTCGAGTCGGTGATGTGCGGCACGCCGCTCGTGATCGCGGACAACGTCGGCTCGGCGGAGACCGTGACCGGTGCGGCGAAGATCGAGTTTTCGCGGGAGTCATTGGGAAGTTTCGAACGCGCCGTTGAGCACGCGGTCCAGCGCGTGCGCGACGGCGGTGCGCGGATCGCGAAGCCGCTCGACAGCCTCGTGTACGACCCGAGCGTCGATGCGCACGTCGCCGCGCTTTATGCGCTGTTCACGCGTTGAACTGGATGATGAGCGGGTACGCCAGCGGCGCTAGCGAACTCGTAGAGCGGACAGCGGCAAGCGGCAAGCGCCAGGAGGCCAGGCAGTAAAGCGGCAAGCCGCACAGTCGCACAGCGAACGTCTGCACATTGGTGCAACGTTGCCAGGGTCATGCAACGGCGCACGCCAGCACGGACCGATCTACGCAAGTGCAAACCCCCCGCGCCACCGCCTCAGGCCTTGACGTCTACCTCGCGGTGCGTCGCCTTCGACGCGTTCGCCTGCGTCATTTCCAGCAGTTCGCGCTTTCTCGCATCGACGACTGCCAGCAGCGTGGCGACCAGCAGCGCGAGCAGCACGGTGACCATGATTGGCACGAGCACGTCGATGGTGAGCCCGAAGATCACCGTGCTGGTGGCGACCGCGAGGCCTGAATACGAGGCCGCACGGATGGCCGGATCGAGCGAGCGCCGGTGCCGCCAGAAATAGACCGAGATGCCGTGATAGAAGAGCAGCAGGCAGATCACGCCGATCGCGCCCATCTCGGCGAGCGCCGAGAAGAAGTCGCTATGCGCGCGTTCGTTCACGATCTCCGGTTTCACTTCGCCGCGTTGTGCCATCAGCCGCAGTTCGTCGACCAGATGCCCTTTGCCGATCCCGTACACCGGGTGCCGCATGAAGATCAGCCGCGACGCGTTCCACAATTGCAGACGCAGCCCCACGGACGTGTAGTCCTCGCCCTTGTGCATCATCGACACGTCGGTCGACACCTGGGAGATGCGTCTGTGAATGCGCTCGGTCGACAGCAGCCCGCCGGCCACGACCACGATCGCGAGCGTCGCGATGAGCAGACGCTTCTTATGCACGAACCACTGGTACTGCATGCCGAGCAGCACCACGAACACCGGCACGGCCAGCCAGCCGCCGCGCGTGCCCGACAGATACGACGCGTAGCCGCCCGACGCAAGCGCCACGACGCGCGGCAGCAGCACTCGCCAGTCGCGCGGGTTGTCCCAGCCGAGCGTGAAGACCGACAGGAAGGCGAACAGCAGGGCGGTATCGCCGAACGGAATCGCGTTCGTGTAGGAATTGCTCAGACGGTTCGCATCGGTCCAGCCGCCCGCAGGCTGATTCACGATCGCCCACACGCCGACCGCGAGCGCGCCAGCCGCGCAACCCCAGCCGATGGTGCGCAGGTGACGCGACGGCAATTGCCGCAGCAGCAGGAACACCGGCAGCGCGAGCACGAAGCGCGACAGTGCGTCGAACTGTCGGGGCAACCAGTAGCCGAGCACCAGCTGTTGGACCCCGATCGCCACGACGAGGGCCAGCATGCCGATCGTGAACCAGCGGTACGTGCGCAGCGCCGAGAAATAGCCCGGCGTGCGGCGGTGAAGCACGGCGGCGCCCACCGCCAGCGCGAAAAGTGCGAAGAAGCAGTAACCGGTGCCGCCGCGCCACGTCAGATTGACGGCGGGCGCGAGAAACAGCAGGGCCGAGCTGAGCCAGAGCAGACTGGGAGCAAAAATCATAGGGCCACGATTCGTATGAACACTACCGTTCCGGTGGTGGAGTTGCCAGGGGAGCCGGACCATTGGGTGACATTTTCAAGACGGCAGAGCGCCCGCGATTATAACCGCGCGCCTGCTTGCAAAAGGCTTGCGGTCGGGCGCAGACGGCAACTGTCCGCCAGCGCGCGGCGATCGCGCAGCGGCGGCGCGCACTCGATCGTGCCACCTGCCGTCTCGACGACCGGACGATGGCTGCCGCATGCGCGAGCGCGCGGCGGCCCGCCTCCGGGACCCGAGCGCAAAGTTTGTCGCCCGGGCGGGCGGCGGTACAATCGCCGCGAAACTCATGACCGGCGCGCGGCGCGTGCCGCGCCCGCACGCTGCTCAACGGACCGCATCGATGTTCTCAATCATCATTCCGACCTGGAACAACCTGCCTTACCTGCGCCTCGTGATCGACAGCCTGCGGCGTCATTCCACGCACGCGCATCAGATCATCGTCCACGTCAACGACGGCTCGGACGGCACGCTCGCCTGGGTGCGCGACGAGGGCATCGAACATACGGCCTCGCCCGGCAACATCGGGATCTGCCATGCGGTCAATCTCGCGGCGGCGCGCGCCACGCGCGACTACATCGTCTACATGAACGACGACATGTACTGCTGCCCCGGCTGGGACGACGCGCTCGTCAAACGCCTCGCGCAGATGCCCGCCGACCAGCTGTTCATGCTGTCGGGCACGATGATCGAGCCGGTCGATTCGGGCAATCCCTGCGTGGTCGTGCAAAACTTCGGCCGCGACGTGCAGACGTTCCGCGCCGAGCAACTGGTCGCCGCCGCGCCTGGCCTCGTGCGCGCCGACTGGCGCGGCGCGACATGGCCACCTACGCTCGTGCATCGCGACTGGTGGCACAAGGTGGGTGGCTACAGCAGCGAGCTGAGTCCGGGCATGAGCAGCGACAACGACTTCTCGATGAAACTGTGGGACGCTGGCTGCCGCGTGTTCCTCGGCGTCGGTGACAGTCTGGTCTACCACTTCCAGCAAAAGAGCACCGGCAAGGTCGTCAAGAACGACGGGCGTCGCCAGTTCCTCAACAAGTGGGGTATGACGCAGGCCACTTTCGATCGCTACTACCTGCGCCGGGGTACTGCTGTCGATGGAGCGGTGGCGGTCAGTGAGCCCGAGCGCAACGGGCGTCTGCGGCGCGCGCTGCTGAAGTCGCGGATCAAGCGCGCGTTTGGCTGAGCGATCGGGGTGTTTAAGCGCGCCGCCCAGGTTAGCGCCGCAGCCGGGCTAAACGCCGCCCCTCACACCCCGCCCGTCACCAGCGGCAGCACCGTCAAGTCCGGATGCGTGCCGTCCACGATGCTGCGTCCCACATGCACGGCTTCGTAGACTGCCTCCTCTTCGCCGGCGAAGCTCTCCTCGCCGTCGGCATGAAACGGCACAGCATGGCCGGGGATGGCCGGGTCGGCGCCCGGGTGGCAGACATAGCCGCGATAGGTGTAGCGGTTATCCGCCGCGGCTGAAGGGTTCGCGGGGTCCGGTGCATTTTTGGGGAAGGGCGACACGTGAATCTCGAAGCCCTCGTATTCCACCATTTCCCAGCGTGCGGTTTCATCGGCCATGGCCGCCTCCGTCCTGGTCGTCTCTATCAAAAAGTCTAGGTGATTTGCGCGTAAAGCGCGCCCCTGAACGGATAGGACAAAACCATAACGGCTCGATCGCGCGCACCCAGGCACCCCACGCGCGTTCGTCAGATAGAATGACGCGCTTTGCCCGGAAACGACCTCGCCCATGTGGTTCAAAAACCTTCAGTTGCACCGTCTTCCCGCTCCGTGGTCCGTCACACCCGAACAGATGCAGAAGTGGCTCGCGCCGCACGCGTTTGCGCCCGGCAACAGCGTCGAAATGCAAAGCCAGGGGTGGGCATCGCCGCGCGATAACGACTCGCTGGTGTACGCGCTCAATGGCCAGATGCTGCTGGTGTTTCGTACCGAAAAGAAGCTGCTGCCGGCGTCGGTTGTCACTCAGGTGACCAAGGCGCGCGCGCTCGAACTCGAGGACCAGCAGGGCTTCAAACCCGGCCGCAAGCAGATGCGCGAACTCAAGGAGCAGGTCACCGACGAACTGCTGCCGCGCGCGTTCAGCATTCGCCGCGACACGCGCGTGTGGATCGACTGCAAGCATGGCTGGCTCGTGATCGATGCGGCCTCGCAAACGGTCGCCGACGAAGTGCGCGGCCTGCTGGTGAAGTCGATCGATCAGTTGCCGCTCGGCACCGTGCGCGTCGCGCAGTCGCCGGTCGCGGCGATGACGCAATGGCTGCGCTCGGGCGAAGGTCCGGCGGGCTTCACGCTCGACCAGGACACCGAGTTGCGCTCTCCCACCGAGGGCAATGCCACCGTACGCTACGTCGGACATACTTTGGACACCGAAGATATGCGCCGCCATATCGAAGGCGGCAAGCAATGCATGCGTCTCGCGATGACATGGAACGACCGCGTCTCGTTCGTGCTGACGCCTTCGCTGACGATCAAGCGCATCGCGCCGCTTGACGTACTGAAAGAAGCGAGCGACCCGAGCGCGCAGAACGACGATGAACGCTTCGATTCGGACGTCGCACTGATGACCGCCGAACTCGATCGCATGCTGACGGACCTGCTCGACGCGTTGGGCGGCGAGCAGGGTGAGGCGATACCGCAAGCTGCGGCGGCGTGAGTTGTCGTTGATGTTCGCTGCGAACCGGCGCGGTGCAACGGCGGCACGCCGCAGTTCTGCGCGGTTCTGTTTTATCGAACCGGATGGGCGCCTGTTTGAATGCGGTTGATTATACGTGCCTGCCGTCGCATACGAAAAGCCGCACGTAAAATGCCGCCCGTGACTTTGGCACGATGAAGCGCACACGGCCGCGTGGATAGGCGAGCGGTGGCTTCCCCGCGCATAGCTGCGCCTCGCAGCAGGAGTTCGGCACGAGGCGGCGCGGCGGCTCGGTCCGGATGGCGCGGGCTTGCGGTGCGCAGGAGGATGCACTTGCGGCAGCAATGGCCGAAGCCGGGCGCCATGCGTCGGCGGCGCGGGACGCGTACTCCGCCTTCGCATCGAGCGGGCTGCCGGATGGGGGGGACCAGCCCGGCGCCCGGCCTGCCCAACTTCGGCGTTGCAGTGAAAACGGCAATCGCATCAACGGCTTGCGTGTTTCGGCCGGTAGTTATGCACAGATTTGTGCCCAGTTTCTGTTGATAACTTCCGTGCGCCATACCACACATGAATGAACCACTGCGTTCGATATGGGCGGCGTATGCGGATTCCATCAGCAACTGCTGAAGGGCTCCCGGACGCGTTGGCGATGCCCGCTTACTGCGGTATCGATTATCGAAGTCGCCGGCACCAGTCCGTACAGCGCGAAGCTTCGAATCGCTCGCGAACTTTTGTTGGATCAAACACGTGCCGATCGATCGCGGCGCTCACCGAGCCGAATCAGGCGTCATTCGCCAAGCGCCAGCGCACGTCGGCACCGCATCAGCATCGCGCCGATCGGCACGGCCACGCCGATGCCGCCCATCGCGACCGAGAGCGTCACGATCAGCGACCCTGTTTGCGTGCGCGCGGAGAATAGCGTGACCAGCAAGCCGGCGAGCGGCTGCGTCATGTTGTTGAGCAGTATGACCACACCCGTGGTCTTGCCGTAGTCCGCCGGCGGAATGATGCGCTGACGCGCGCCGCGGATATACACGTTGAACATCTTGTCGAAGCCGACGATCAATAGAAAGCCCACCGCATAGCCCCAAGGCGCCGCACTCGCGCCGGCGATCACGCCGCCCGCGCAGATGGCCGCGAAGGCTACCCGGCCGAGCACGCGGGCCGGCCATGCAGTGCGGGCGATCGTCAATAGAATCAGCACCGTGGCGACGGCGCCGGCCGTTTGCAGGCCGGCATAGTAGTGGTTCGATTGCGCGTGATAGCCCGTCACCATGGCGGCGGACGTGGCGAGCGTCACGCCGATCACGAGGTTTTCCGCGGCGGCGAGCAGGACGACCTGTTTCAGACCCGGCAGCACCAGCACATGGCGTAGGGCTATCCGTAACGGCAAGCTCCAGTGGCCCGCCATCTCGGGCGGCGGAGTGCCGGCACTGAACCGGCTGGTGCGCTGCCACAGCAGCAAGGCGCCATCGGCGGTGAGAAACAGTGCGCCGGTGAGGCCGACCACCCATTGCCAGCGCCACCAGCCGAGCAGCAGCGCCGCGAGCATCGGACCGAGAACGAAGCCCAACTGGTCGGCCAGTTGCGAGTACGCGAGCACGCGCTGAAACTGCTGCGTGCTGAAGATTTGCGGCAGCATGACTTCGCGCGCCACCAGCCCCTGGCTCGTGAGCATGCCGCACGCCGCCGACAGCGCGATCAGCCAGCCGATTCCGCCGAACAGCGCATACGCGACCATGCCGCCGAAACATGCAAGCGCACGCACCGTCTGACTGATCCTCATCAGCCTGAGCGGCGAGAGGCGATCGCACAATGCGCCGAAGAACGGGAAGACCAGATAGCGCGGCAGCGTTTCGATGAAGAACGCCAGACCCGACCACGAGACCTGACGTGTAGTCTGGAATACGACGAGGGGGACAAGAAACAGCAGGATCTGATCGGCGAGACGCGCGATGAACAACGAGCAGAAAAACGCCTGATGGTTGACTCGCACTATTGATGATCTCGCCGATCGTGGGTCGAAGCCGATCGTATCAGAGATGCGCCGTCGCGGTGTCGCGGTGTCGCGGCTTGAGCGCGGCGATACCGCGACACGCTGCGCGGCGCGAGGCAGGGACAAAGGCTCGCAGCGCGGGCTACCCGTCGCACTTCATCGTGGCCATCGCCTGCTGGATTTCCTCGGCGCTCAGGTCGCGCTTGTGTGTGGCGAGCGACCAACGATGACCGAACGGGTCTTTCAGCTGGCCGTAGCGATCGCCCCAGAACATGTCGGAGACGGGCAGCAGCACGGTCGCGCCAGCATCGACGGCCTGTTTGAAACTGGCGTCCACGTCGGGTACATAGTGGTGAATCATGACGGGGGTGCCCTTTAGCGTGTTCGGACCGAACGTCTGATGTTCGGGCCATTCGTCGGTCAGCATCAGCATCGAATCGCCGATCTTCAGGCAGGCGTGCATCACCTTGCCGTCCGGCCCCGGCAGGCGGACCTGCTCGACGGCGTTGAAGGCTTTCGTGTAGAAGGCGATGGCATCGGCGGCGTTGGCGCAAATCAGATAAGGCGTGAGCGAGTGCATCCCCTCGGGGATCGGTTTGACGGCGTCGCTGGGCATGACTGTGTCTCCTTGAAGTAACGGGTCGGTGAGATGAAAGACCGGCTGCGTGAGCCAGGTTTTCAACATTACGACGAGTCCGTGACCGCTGGATCGACACTCCGGGAAAAATATTTTTTGGGGCGTTGTGGGAGTGCTCGAAATGCCGGGTGCGGTGGGGGCGTGTGCACTCGCAGCGTGGGTGGCTGGAAGCGGAGTGCGAGTTGGCAGATGTTCTGACGCGCGGAAGCGCGAAACGCATTGCGGACCGCGGAGTGGGGAGTGGAGTGTGCCGAACGCCGAACGCCGAACGCCGAACGCCGAACGCCGAACGCCGAACGCCGAACGCCAAACGCCAAACGCCGAACGCCGAACGCCGAACGCCAAACGCCAAACGCCAAACGCCAAACGCCAAACGCCAAACGCCAAACGCCAAACGCCAAACGCCAAACGCCAAACGCCAAACGCCAAACGCCGAAACCCGAGCGGAAACGTCAAGCGCCGAGTGCGGAGCGCCCGGCAGGATTCCGAGCGCCAACTGCAACGTGCACGATGCGGGCCGGAAATGCGGTCGGGCCGCGCTCCAGGCGACAGCCGCAGCGGTCCACCCGCGCACCGGCCTGCTTCAACCCGCCGGGTTGTCCTCGTCGGGTGGCACGGCGGCAGGCGCTGCCGGGACGCCGCCCGGCGCGCCGAGAATGCTTATCTGGAAAGTCCGGGTAGCTGCCAGCGATTGCAGCGACGGGTCCTCGGGAATGTGCGCGAACAGCGGCAGGATCACCGAGCCGCCGATGACCGCGCGCCGCCCGTTGTCGGCGGGTCGCAGGCCCCACACGTCCTGATAGACGACCGGGACCGTGACGCCGTCGCGGGTCGTGTTGCCGATGTACAGCATCACATGGCCGCCGATGTAGACCAGCGTGCGCAGCGGTTCCCCGTGCCGCGCGAGATAGTCGAGCCGCTGCGCCGGCGTGGACGTGGACAGGTCGATCATGCGCCCGGCGCTCATCTGCGTCGACGAATGACGCGGCAGCCACACGCCGAACACTGCGAACAGGCTTTGCAACTCCGACGAGCAGTCGTTGTAGAGCCCGCTGTTACCCCAGCCATAGGGGCGGCCGATCAGCGCTTTCATCAGCATCGCCAGATGGCGCGGCGTTGCGGCGAGCGGCATCGTCGCGATTTGCGTGTCGCTCAGCGTCGCGGTGCGGATCACCGCGCGGCCGTCCGGATCGCGGGCAGGAACGAGGACCGTGCGCCGCGCGGAGGTGTCGTCCACGGCGCTTGGCTGGTCCGGGACGGCGGCCGCTGCCACGTGCCGCGCAGCGTTTGCCGCGGCGATGGACGGCTGCGGTGCGACGGCTGGCGACGCAGGCACCAGCGGCAGCATCGTGCCGGCCGGCGCGCCGAAGCGGAACGCGCCACTGCTGTCGCGCACCGGCGCGGACGCGACCGTCACTGCCCCCAGCGATTCGCCGGCAGCCGCGCGCCATGCGTCGACGAAGCGGCCGTCGGCCAGCGCGACGCCGTCGCTGCGCACCCAGCCCTGGACGTCGGGCGTCTGCACGTAATGCCACGCGCCGTCGACGCTGCTGCCGAGCACATACAGCGGCGTGCCCGGGCGCACGGCGGAGATTTGCAGGTTATCGAACGGATAGCCTTCGCCCGCCAGACGATGGTCGTAGAACGATGGATCGGTCGTCGGCAGTTCACGCACCATCAGGTTGCCGGTGGCGATCGCGCGGGCTTGCGGCCGATAAACTGGCGTCTGCGTGAACTGCTCGACGTTCATGTTGCGCTCGACCGCGTCGATCCATGCCTTGTCGTGCGGGCGGAAATTCTCACCGTAGCCGAGCGCGGCGCCTTGCTTGCCCGTGTTGTCGAACCGGTCGATGCGGCGCTGCTGCAGCGCGGCGATGTCCGCGCCTTGCTCTCGATAAACGCGTTGCGTCACGTAGGTGGAATTCCACGGCGACGGCGCATTTGCGCCGGTGCCGAAGTAGCGCGCGAAGAGCAGGTCGAACTGAGCCCGCTGCTCGCCCGGACTGAGGAACGGCTGATCGTAGGCGGGGCTGCCGGGTAGAAGCCAGTGATCGACGTTCTGGTCGTAGTGTTCGAGGGGGAATAACGCGATGGTGTCGATGAACGCGTGCGCCTGCCTATGCGCATCGGGAGCGGGCGGGGGGCTGCTGCAGGCGGCGAGGATTGCAGCGACGCTGCACAGCGCGGCGGCTCGGCAAGCGCCCAGGCGTGAATCGGCAAGGCGGCGGGACAGGACGGCAACAGACATAGCGTTCGGCAGAGTGGGTCCAAGGGCATGATGATACGGCGTCCCGAAGTCCTGCGACGCGTTCTGCGGAGTCGTTCGCGCGCCGCGCTGTGCATGCCTATGCGCAGAATATGTGTTCTCATGTGGATTGAGATCGTGCATCGCGCGCGGCAAGCAGGCCCGATTGCAGCGGCCGCGTGTTTCGTTACACTCGTCCGAGACCCCAGCGTTAATGCGGGACGGCACAGTCAGCCAGGAGTAGCCCATGCAAACCAGCGCGCGCAATCAATTCGCCGGCGAAGTGACGGAAGTCAAAGACGGCGCAGTGAACGACGAAGTCACGCTGCGTACCGAGCAAGGCCTCACGATCATCGCGGTCATCACGCACGGCAGCGCGGCGTCGCTCGGTCTTGTTGCCGGCCGGAAGGCGTTCGCGCTGATCAAGGCGTCGTCGGTGATCCTGATGGTCGATGTCGCGACAAGCCAGGTGTCGGCGCGCAACTGCATCGCCGGTACCGTGTCGGCCGTGACGAAGGGCGCGGTGAATTCGGAAGTGATCGTCAGCGCGGGCAGCGCGCAGATCGCGGCGATCATCACGAATGAGAGCGTCGATCGCCTCGGCCTCGCGAGTGGCAAAGCGGCAATGGCGATCTTCAAGGCGTCGAGTGTCATTATCGGCGTGGATGATTGAAGAGGTACGGTCGGGTCGGCTGGCTTGAGCCGCGTTGATCTTTGCTGTGCGAGGTGCAGAAAGCGGCATGGCGCGACAGGACTCGAGATGCCATGCCCGCGCTGGCCTACGGCACAGCACCGCCCAGCACAGCACAGCACAGCACCGTGCGGCCTCGACTCAGCGTGCGCTTGCTTTAAACTGCACGCGTTGCTGTTTCTCCTGCCGCTCTCACCACGGACGCCGTCATGTTCGAAGTCGCCCCTGCCTCGCATTTGTCCAAACCCGCGCAATACGAAGAACTCGTCGCCCAGGCGCGCTCGCTGCTCGCGGGCGAACCCGACTGGATCGCGAACGCCGCCAATTTTTCCGCTTTATTGTTTCATTCGCTGAGCGAGCTCAACTGGGCCGGGTTCTATTTTTACGACGGCCGCGAACTTGTCGTCGGACCGTTCCAGGGCAAGCCTGCATGCGTGCGCATTCCGCTAGGCAAGGGCGTCTGCGGGACGGCCGCGCAGACGCGGCTCACGCAGGTCGTGCACGACGTGAACGCGTTTCCCGGTCATATCGCGTGCGATTCGGCATCGCAATCGGAAATCGTCGTACCGCTCGTTGCCCCGGACGGCACGCTGATCGGCGTATGGGACGTCGACAGCCCGGTCCTCGCGCGCTTCGACGCGCAAGACGCGAAAGGGATCGAGGCGTTGTGCGCGGTTTTCATCGAAGCGGCGTTGCCGCGAGGTGCTGCGCCGGCGGCTTGATGGTTGCTTGATGGTCGCTTGATCGTTGTCAGCGGAGCAGGTCGCGTTGCGCACCTTGCTTGTTGACCCACCACCGCTCAGTCCACCAACGGATGAGCGAGAAAGAATCGCAGCATTTCCGCGCTCGCATCGGGTCCCGTCGGGTCGGTATACGAGCCGCGCTGACTGCCGCCGGCCCACGCGTGCCCCGCGCCGTGGATCAGCCAGTACTCCGCTTCGATACCGTTGGCCGCCACGCGCCGTTGCAACGTAGCGCCGCGTCCTTGTTCCGACGCCCGGGCCGCCGTGGCCGGGGCATCGACGGTGGTACTGCCGGCATCGAAGGATGCGACGAGATCGGTCGCGTTCGACGGATGGACCGTCGCATCCGCATCGCCATGGAACACGATCAGCGGACGTCGCGGCGCGCCGCGCGCGGGCTTGCGCCGCGGCTTGCCGCCCTTCATCGCGGCGAGGGCCGAGGGCAGGTCCTTCGCGCAGCCGTGGGCAAGGCCCGAATGCACGCAAGCGGCCGCGTACAGATCGGGCGACGTGTTCAGCATGACATCCGCCATCGCGCCCCCCGCCGACAGTCCGGCCACATAGACTCGCCGGGCATCGACGCGATAGTGCGTCATCACCTCGCGCGTGATGCCCTCGATCATCGAAGGTTCTCCAAGGCCGCGCTGCTGATCGCCCGGCTTGAACCAGTTCCAGCACTTCGAATGATTGGCCGCTTGCGCCTGGTTCGGATACACGACGATAAAGCCGTGACGCTCGGCCATTTCGTTCATGCGTGTGCCGGCCGCGAAGTCATCGGCGTTCTGGGTGCAGCCGTGCAACATCACGATCAGCGGCAACGGCTCGTTGTTGTAGACCGCCGGCACATATAGCTTGTATTGACGCTGGCCCGCACGGTTGCTGAAGGTGTGCGTGCTGAAGGCCCCGGGAGTCGCGGCGTCGAACGCACGCGGGGCAGGGGTGTGCGGCTTCGCTTGCGCATGAGTTTGCGTTCGTACGTCAGCTTCGGCTTGAAGATCGGACCATGCTTTTGTCCAATTGCTCGCCGTGGGCGGGGTGTGCGGTATCGGCGGCGTGCGCGCGTGGCCCGCTTGTGCGTCGGCCCCGTTGAGCGCGCGCTGGACCACGGCGGTTGCTTCGGCGGGACCCTTCGTGCGCAGCAGATGGAAGGCGTCTTTCATCGACTGCAGAAAATCTTCGTTCATTTTCATGATGGTTGGCGTTGGTTGGCGTTGGGTTGCCCGGCGGCAGGGGCGAGCGACTGAAGCCGCCGGTTGCGTCGTTTGACGACTGGAACGGAGCGCTATCTGATGCGCCCGGCGAGCGCCGCCTTCACCGCCGGCGACGCGTGAAAAGCGCCGAGCACCACGACCGATGCAATCGTTGCTGCGGCGAGTTCAGCGGGCACATCGGCGGCGATGCTGGCGAGGCCGAGGACGTGAATGTCGAGTTGTTCATGTGCGGCTTGGGCGGCCTCCAGGTCTTGCCGCGAGAAGTGCTGCAAGCCGAGCACCATCGCTCGCCGCGTCACCGTTTCGGTGACCACCTGCGCGTGCACCGAAAGCTGATTGCGGATCGCCGTGCGAATCATGTCGGTACGGTTTGAGTAAAAGCCTTCTTCGACCAGCAGGTCGATCTGCCCGAGGTCGATGGGACCCAGGTTGATGGTGATTTTTTCGGTGTCGCCGCCCTTTGGGCGCGAACTGTCGACGAGGCTAAGTTTGGGCATTGGAGCTCCGTTTTCATCCATCGGCCATCCACAAAACATCTGGCTGGATGGTATGCATCCGTTTTACGCGCGTCTTTCCGCGGAGTCAATCGGCAAATTGAGGGCCGGAGAGGCCTCGATGTGCGCAGAGCCCTGCACCCGATGCCACTGCGCGTCGACGAGCGCACACGTGCGTCGAAGGCCGCCCAATCACCTCCCTCACGTCAGCATTGCCAGCGACTGCCGCACCGCGGCTACTCCTTCGTCTTGTTCCTGGTCTGCCAACAACCCGCGTAAACCCCGACCCTCCCTCGAGCTCCCACCGCTTTGCGCCTTTTTTTGTTCATGCTATCGTGAATCGAATTTCGCAACGCTATGCAAATTTGCATTGCAAGCGAGTGCAGCGCAGGCGCCAAGGAAGGCTGAGGCCGCGGCGCCATTGAACACATTCCAACGTGTGATCCCGACCAGGAGAAAGCGCGGTGACGCAGGTTCCGATCGACGATAGCAGCATCGTTTTTGCGCACGCCTTAGCCCGCCCACGTCTGTCCCTGGCGAAATGGCTCGTCACGGCGGGCGTGGCGCTCGTCTACCTGTTCATGTTGAGCCCGCTGATCTTCGTGATCTGGCTGAGCTTCTTCAAGGACGCAATCATTACGTTCCCGCCGTCCGGCTACACGCTGTCGTGGTACGTCAACGCATGGCGTAATGAGGCGTTCGCGAACGGCTTCGTGCTGTCGCTGAAGCTCGCCGCCGGCGCGGCCATCGGCGGCGTGGTGCTCGGTGTTGCGGCATCGCTCGCGCTGGCGCGCTACCGGTTGCCAGGGCGGCGCCTCGTCAGCAACACGCTGCTGCTTCCATTGGTCGTGCCGGGTATCGTTGCCGGCATTGCCACTTATCTGTTCTATCTGCGCGCCGAGAATGCACTCGACACCGACATCGTCGGCACGTTCGGTGGCCTGCTGCTCGCGCATATCTGCCTGACGATCCCGTGGACGATCCGGCTCGTCACCGCGAGCCTCGGTCAGATCGACACCACCGTCGAGGAAGCCGCGCGCAATCTCGGCGCCGGCCCGTTGCGCACGCTGTGGCGCGTCACGTTGCCGATGCTGCGGCCGGCGATCGTCGCCTCCACGCTGTTCGGCTTCATCGTCTCGTTCGAAAACCTCGAGATGACCTTGCCGCTCGTCGGCCCCGGCAAGACGACCTTGCCCATTGCGATCATGCAGTACCTCGAATTCAATCTCGACCCAACCATTGCGGCGGTATCGGCCGCGCAGATCGTGCTGCTTGGCATCGTGATGCTGATCACCGATCGTTTCGTGAAGCTCGGCAAGGTGATCTGATCATGGCTCAGGTATCCCTGCGCAATCTGCGCAAGCAGTACGGTGCGACGACCGCGGTCGCCGACGTGTCGTTCGATATCGCCGAGGGCGAACTGGTCGCGTTTCTAGGACCGAGTGGCTGCGGCAAGACGACGACGCTGCGCATGGTCGCGGGTTTCGTCGAGCCAAGTGACGGCGAAATCTGGATCGGCAACACCGAGGTCTCGCGGCTTGCGCCCGACAAGCGCAATACCGGCATGGTGTTTCAACGCTACGCGCTGTTTCCGCACATGACCGTTGCGCAGAACGTCGCGTTCGGTCTGGAAATGCGGCGCGTCCCCAAAGCGGAGCGTGACACGCGCATCAGCGAGGCCCTCGACATGGTGCGGCTGACGTCGCTCGCCGAACGCTATCCGCGGCAGCTATCCGGCGGGCAGCAGCAACGCGTCGCGGTTGCGCGCGCGCTCGCGATTCGTCCGGACGTGTTTCTGCTCGACGAGCCGTTGTCGAACCTCGACGCGAAGTTGCGCGTCGAAGTTCGCGAAGAGATTCGCGCACTCCAGCAACGACTCGGTCTCACGACGATCTTCGTCACGCACGATCAGGAAGAAGCGCTCGCCATGGCAGACCGGGTGGCCGTCATGCACGACGGACGGGTGCAGCAGATCGGCAGCGCGGACGACCTGTACGAGCGGCCCGCGAATCCGTTCGTCGCGAGTTTTCTGGGCCGCATGAATTTCCTCGCGGGCCACGTCGACAACGGCCAGTTCATCACGGCGAATGGCGAACAGATCAAAGTCAATGCCGCCGCGCCGGGTGCGAGGACGCTCGGCATCCGTCCCGAGCGCCTGCGTCTTGCCGCCGCGCCCGAGCACGGCGAAGTGTCGATTCGGGTCAGACTCGCCAACCGGATCTATCTCGGCGCGACCGTCGAATTGCGCCTCACGAGCGAGCGCGGCCAGAGCCTCGTCGCGCTCCTGCCGAACACGGCGCATGCGGGCGCGGGCGGCTGGTCGCCGGGCGACACGCTGCACGCCTGTTTCAGAACCGAAGACTGCCTGCTTTTTCCCGCCTGAAGGACCTTAAAAACATGAGCAATCCCATCACGCGCCGCACCTTTCTCAAAGCTGCTTCCGGTCTGCTCGTCGCTCCGTCGCTCGGATTCGATCCGCGCGCGGCGCTCGCGGCCGACGCTTGCCCCGACGTCGTCGTCGGCACATGGGGCGGCGATTATCTGAACCTGCTCGACAAGAACATCGGCAAGCCGATCATCGAGGTGGCTGGCGGACGAGTCACTTACGACTCGGCGGACCAGATTGGTCGCATGA
This sequence comes from Paraburkholderia suaedae, assembly GCF_040812055.1. NCBI lineage: Bacteria > Pseudomonadati > Pseudomonadota > Betaproteobacteria > Burkholderiales > Burkholderiaceae > Paraburkholderia > Paraburkholderia suaedae. The sequence continues at coordinate 92,478 of NZ_JBFOAH010000027.1, forward strand.
CGAAGCTGCGCGCGGAAAAAATGTCGCGTCACGGTTCGCTCGATGTCGCCTGTCTCGCCGACATCGACATGTTCGACGTCAACCGTTCAGGCGTGCTCGAACCGCTCGACACGAAGCTAGTGCCGAACTCGGCACGCACCATCGAAGCGCTGCGTCGTCCGTATTCGATTCCGCACATCTTCAGTGCGATGGTGATCGTCTACAACCCGGAGAAGTTTCAGGCCAAGCCCGACTCGCTGGCGGTCGCGCTCGATCCGAAACTGAAGGGACGGGTGGGCTTTTCCGACATTCTGTACAACTTCAACGTGCTGCAGTCATCGCTCGCGGCGGGCCAACACAATGGCGACACGGCGGCCGGCATCCAGTTTCTGCGCGAGGTGCGCAAACAGCAGCCGAAGGTGTATCCGTCGAACGAAGCCGTCGCGGCGGCACTGAAAAGCGGCGAGATCTGGCTCACCTGCATGTGGAAAGCCCGCGCGTTGCAGTGGAAGAAGGGCGGCGTGCCGGTCGACTACGCGTTTCCGAAGGAAGGCGGCGTGCCGGTCACGTTCGAGGCGGCCGTGCCGAAGAATGCACCATCGCGTGCATGCGGTTTCAACTATCTGAACGCGATGCTCGATCCGCGCGCGCAGATGGGCTTCGCCGAAACGATGGGCTATGCGCCGACCGTCACAGGTGCATCCTTGCCGCCGACGCTGCAACAGAGCGTCGGCTTCACGAATGCCGAACTCGATCGCCTCGTCAAAGTCGACTACGCGCGTTTCACCGCGGAAAAGCCGGCGCTGCTCGACTTCTGGAACAAGGAATTCAAGCCGGGGCTTTGAACCATGACGACGAGTGCAATGAACGCCGCGCCGCGACGCCGAGAGTTCGCTGCAGGCCTGCTCGCTTCGCCCGCCATGCTGGTCGTGATATTCGTGATCGTGCTGCCGGGCGTGCAACTGGTGCGCTACAGCTTCAATCATTTCGACTCGGTCCAGATGATGCAGGCCGCGTTGACGCTCGAGAACTACGTCCAGTTTCTGACCGATCCGTACTATCACGCGGTGCTGTGGACCACGATCAAGGTGGCCGCGCTGTGCACCGCGCTCTCGCTCGTGCTCGGCTTTCCAGTCGCGTATGTACTGGCTAAAACGCAGAGCCGCTTCAAAAGCCAGCTGGTGATGCTGCTGGTGTTTCCGCTGCTGGTCGGTAACGTGGTGCGCGCGGCCGGATGGATGGTCATGCTCGGCAACGCGGGCTTCGTCAATGCGATGCTGATCGCGCTCGGCGTGGTCGACCAGCCGGTGCGGTTGCTCTATACGCCGTTCGCGGTGATGGCGGGCACCACTGCCGTGGTGCTGCCCTACATGATCCTGACTTTGCAGAGCGTGCTCGAAGGCCTCGATTTCTCGATCGAGGAAGCCGCACGCAATCTCGGCGCGAGCTTCGCTCAGACGCTCGCGCGCGTCGTGCTGCCGATCGCGGCGCCTGGCGTCGCCGCCGGCACGATGCTCGTGTTCATTCTGTGCATGAATGCGTACGCGACACCGGTTCTGCTCGGCGGCACCGGCATCACCATGATGACGCCGGCGATCTACGACCAGATCGCCAAGGCGAACAACTGGCCTTTCGGGGCCGTGCTGTCACTCGTATCGATGGCCGTCACCTTTGCGCTTGCGCTGTTATCGAACTGGATCATCCAGCGCCGCTACGCGAAGACGATGATGACCTGAACTGGCAGGGCGCGCCGCGGGCTGATCGGTGGGATGCGCCTCTCTTCAAATCGCTATCTGAAGGAATCACCGATGCCGATCCTCACTGAACAGACTCGCGCTTATCGCCTGCGCCTGATGCAAACGCTGATGGAACGTCAGCGGGTCGATGCGCTGATATTCACGTCCGCCGACTTTTTCCAGTGGGCGACCAATTTCCATGTCGACGTGCAGACCTGGGAGCGGCCGATCGCGGTCTGTGTGCCGCTGTCGGGCGAGCCGTTTGCGATCATGAACGAGCTGTCGACGCATCACGCGATGATGGCGCGCGAACGCGGGCATCTGTGGCTCGACGACATCTCGTACTACTCCGAGCATCCGCGTGTGGTCGAGCGTCAGCCGCTGCTCGCCGAAGTTCCCGAGCTGATCGCCGCGCGGGTGCGTGCCGCCGGGCTTGGCGCCTCGCGAATCGGCGTCGAGGCAAGCAGCGGTCCGCTTGGCCGTGCGGCGTCGCTGTTGCCCGATGCGAAGTTCCTGCCGATGCTCGCCGAACTGCGCTCGTTGCGCTGGGTCAAGCACGCGGAAGAGATCGCGATCATGCGGGCGGCCGCGAGCCTCGCCGATTGGGTGCAGGACCGCTATCGCGAGAACATCCGGCCCGGGCGGCTCGTCCAGGAACTCGACTACCAGATGGCTACGCTGATGGTGACCGAGGGCGCGCGCCGCTTTCCTGGCGAGAACCTCGAAGTGATGCGCTGCTGGACCTTGTCCGGGCCCGCGTCGGCGTCACCTCATGGCGACGGCGCCTCGTGCGGCGCACAGATCAAGGCCGGCGATGGTCTCGTGAACATCGTCATTCCGCGTTTGAACGGTCTCGTGATCGAGAACGAGCGCACCTGGTTCTGCGGCAAGCCCAGCACCGAGCAGGCGCGTTTTCATGAGGTCGCGCGCGCGGCCAACGAGGCGGCCGTTGCGGCGGCGATCACCGGCCAGCCGGTTTCAGGAATCGACGCGGCCGCGCAAGCGGTGATCGAACAGGCCGGTTGCGCGAAGTACATCCGGCATCGCACGGGGCACGGCATGGGCATCATCGGTCACGAGTATCCGGACGACATGGCGTTCAACCACCGCCCGCTGCTCGACAACGAGGTCTATTCGGCGGAGCCCGGCATCTATGTGTACGGTCTCGGCGGCTTCCGGCTCGACGACTCGGTCGTGACCGGCCCGACCCCCGAGCTGCTGACCAGGACGCCGCGCACGCTCGCGCATGCGACCATCGAGTGAGTCGCGCATCTCACGATACCCTTGAACGTTGGAGAACACCCGGCCCTTGAACCGGGAGGAGACATGATGGAGTCGATTCTGTTCTCGCACTGCGCGCTGCTGGATCCGGTGGCCGGCGAGTTGCGTGAAGACCACGCGGTGCTGGTCGAAAACGGACGCATCAAGGAGGTCTCGGATCGGCCGATCCGCAGTGCGTCCGCGCGCGAAATCGATGTGCGCGGCAAGACGCTGATGCCCGGCCTGATCGATCTGCACGTGCACGTGCACGCGACGCAGCTCAATCTCGCGGCCCAGGTGAATCTGCCGAACGTGCTGGTCACATTGAAGTCGTTGCCGCTGCTGCAAGGCATGCTCAGACGCGGCTTCACGACGGTGCGCGACGCGGGCGGCGCGGGCTTCGCGCTCAAACAGGCCCTCGAAGAGGGGCTGGCCGTGGGTCCGCGGCTCTTCGTATCGGGCCGCGCGATCAGCCAGACCGGCGGCCACGGCGACATGCGTGGCCGCAGCGACTACATCGGCACCGATAGCCCATGCTCGTGCTGCGCGCGAGTCGGTGCCGTCTCGCGTGTCGCCGACGGCGTCGATGCGGTGCGTCGCGCGGTGCGCGAAGAGCTGCAGATGGGCGCCGACCAGATCAAGATCATGGCCTCGGGCGGCGTCGCCTCGCCCACCGATCCGGTCGGCGCCTGGGGTTATTCGGAGGAGGAGATCAGAGCGATCGTCCACGAGGCGCGGGCACGTGGCACCTATGTGCTCGCGCATGCGTACACGGCCGAAGCGATCACGCGCGCGGTACGCTGCGGAGTCCGTACGATCGAGCACGGCAATCTCGTCGACGAAGCGGCCGCGCGTGTGATGGCCGAAGCGGGCGCGTTCGCGGTGCCGACACTCGTCACCTACGACGCGCTCGCGAACGAAGGCGAAGCACTCGGGCTGCCCGCGGACAGCGTCGCGAAGATCGAGACCGTGCGCGAGGCGGCCCTGCGTTCGCTCGAAATCTTCCGCGCGGCCGGCGTGCCGATGGGCTTCGGCAGCGATCTGCTCGGCGCATCGCAGCGCCTGCAAAGCGATGAATTCCGCTTGCGCCGCCAGGTGCTGTCGCCCATCGAGATTCTGCGCAGCGCGACCGTGGTCGGTGCGCAGGTGCTCGGCCAGGCCGGACAGCTCGGGCAGATCACGGCAGGCGCGCACGCCGACATGCTCGTCGTCGACGGCAATCCGCTTGCGTCGCTCGACTGTCTGCTGGGGCAGGGCGAGCGCATTCCGGTCGTGATGAAGGGCGGTAAAATTCATGCCTTCGATCTGCCGGCGTGACGCGCGCAGCGCTCCCGTCCGAGTGGGGTTAGCCGCGCGCGGCGCTGGCGACCCTTGCAATCCGGAGAGAACGGATGGACTTTCGGCACATCGACGCATTCAGGGCGCTGATGCTCACACGCACGACGACCCGCGCCGCGCAGGTCATCGGCACTTCGCAGTCGGGCATCAGCCGGCTGATTACCGACCTGGAGCGCTCGATCAACCTGACGCTGTTCGATCGCAGCCGTGGACGGCTCGAACCGACCGTCGAAGCGTTGGCATTGTTCGAGGAAGTCGAGCGGCGCTATGCCGGTCTGAACAACATCCGCGAATTCGCGCTGAGCTTGCGCAATCCGTCGACCGCGGTGATTCGCGTGGGCTCGGTCGTGTCATTCGGGCTCGGCTACTTCGCGCGCGTCGTGGCGAACTTCCATCGCCGGCATCCGGCCGTGCAGATCGCGTTGACGACCGGGGCGTCGGCGCTGATTCGCGATCAGGTGGTGTCGCGTCAACTTGCGCTCGGTCTGGTCACGAATACGGTCGACGTGACCGGCACGGATTCGACCGCGTTCGCGCAGCTCGATGCGATCTGCGCGTTGCCCGCCGGTCATCCGCTTGGCAAGCGCAAGGTCATCAGGGTGGCCGATCTGCAGAATCAGCCGATCGTCTCGTACGATCTGCCCGACCTCGTGCGCTGGGGCATGGATCAGGTGTTCGCGACCGGGCAGTTGCAATCGCAGGTGGTGGCGACCGCGCCCTACTCGGTCAACATCGCGACGATGGTCAAGGAGGGCTTGGGCATCGGTTTGCTGCATCCGGTGTCGGCCTACGACTTCCTCGACTCCAATCTGATTCTGCGCCGCTTCGAGCATGCGATGCCTTTCTATACGCTGAAGATCACCCCGCACGGCGCGCCGCCGGCTGCGCAGCTCGACGAACTGTCGAAGGTGATGGAGGAGACGCTCGAAGAAGTGCTGACGGCCGTGAATGCGCGATTGACGCGCGCGCACTGACGTATGACCGCCTCAAAGCGGCAGCGGCGTTCCCCAACTAGCCAATGAAATACAGAGCGGGACTCCGAGGCCTGACGCTGTCTTTTGCGGCTTCTTTTCGAAAACGCATTCATCCTGGAGCGAGTGTATGAATCACATCAACCACCCACGCCGCCGTTTCCTTCGATCCACGGGGACGCTCGTCGCCGCGTCCGCGCTAGGTCCATTCGCGCTTAAGGCCAACGCGGCCGGGGCGTGTTCCGGTCAGATCGTGGTCGGCACGTGGGGCGGCGACTATCAGCGTCTGCTGCAACAGAACATCGATTCGCTCGTGATGCCGGCCGGCGATGCCGTCACTTATGCCGTAGGCAGTGCGCTCGCGCGGCAGACGACGATGCGCGCCGAAGCGCACGGCCGGCGCAGCACGATGGATATCGCGCTGCTGCGCGATAACGACATGTTTCAGATGTACTCCGAAGGCACCACCGCTAAGCTCGACGACGCGCTGCTGCCCAACCTGGCCCATGTGATTCCGCAGTTCCGCCGCAGCTACGCGGTGCCACATATTTTCAGCGCGCTCGTGCTCGTCTACGATACGGACCGGGTGCGCACGCGTCCCGACGGTCTTGCCGCACTCCTGGACCCTCAATTCAAGGGCAAAATCGGATTGGTCGATGATCAGTACGACTATTTAACGCTTGCGGGTGCGCTCGCATCCGGTGGACAGGCGAGTGACCTTGCGCTCGGGCAGAAGTATTTGCGCGCGCTGCGCGAGACATCCCCGCGCGTGTATCCCTCGGTCGATGCGCTGGCGTCGGCGCTCAAGAGCGGCGAGATCGTCGTGACGGTCACGTGGAAGGCGCGTACGCTGCAGTGGAAAAAAGCGGGCCTCGCGGTCGATTACGTGTTTCCAAAGGAAGGCGCGTTGCCTGCCACGTTCGAGGCCGCCGTCACCGCGGCCAGCAAATCGTCCGCGTGCGCGTTCCCGTATCTGAACGCCATGCTCGATGCGCGTTCCCAGCGTGCGTTCGCCGAATCGATGGGCTACGCGCCGACGATCACCAATGCGAACCTGCCGCCGTCGTTGCAACAGGCGGTGGGATTCTCGGGCAAGGAGCTCGAGCGGATCGTGCCGGTCGACTTCGCGATGTTGATGAAACACAAGACGGAAATGCTCGACTTCTGGAACAAGGATTTCCGCACCGGGCTGTAACGGTCCGCCTTTTTTGCCTGTAAAACCTGAACACATGATCATTCTGACCAACAACGAAGGTAAATCTGGTATCGGCATGACCTCGGAGCTGCTGCGAAATGGCCGTGCCGGGCTCGACGCGGTCGAGGCTGGAATCCGGCTCGTCGAAGATGACGAGGAGGTGCGCACCGTGGGGCGGGGCGGCTGGCCGAATCTGCTCGGCGAGGTCGAGCTCGATGCGTCGGTGATGGATGGCTCGACGCTGCGTACGGGAGCGGTGGGCGGTCTGAAGGGCTTCAGGCATCCGGTGAGCGTCGCGCGTGCCGTGATGGAGCGGCTGCCGCATGAGTTGCTGATCGGCGAGGGCGCCGCGCGCTTCGCGGCCGAAACCGGCGCGCAGCGATGCGAGCTGCTCGCCGAACATTCGCGCAAAGCCTACGCGCGCTGGTTCGACAGCGAAGTCAGCGCGGCCGACAAGGCGGCGTGGCCGAACGTGCCGCTCGAGCGCTATTGCCACGACGCGATCGATCCGGAGATCGGCAAGGACACGACTGTTTTTCTTGCACTCGACAGCGCGCGCAATGTGGTGACCGGCACGAGCACATCGGGATGGGGCTGGAAATATCCGGGCCGTCTGGGCGATAGCCCTGTGATCGGCGCCGGCTCCTATGCCGATAGCCGCTATGGAGCCTGCGCATGCACCGGCGCGGGCGAGATGACGATCCGCGCCGGCACGGCGCGCGCGGTGGTCCTCTACATGAAAATGGGGATGAGCGTCGAGCGCGCGGTCAGCGAAGCCGTCGACGATATGCGCGCGCTCAAAGGCGGCTTGATCAGCCGCGTCACGATCCATGCGATCGATGCGCTAGGCAATCATCGCGTGGTGGCGGTCAATGGCTTGCCGGGCAATCATTATTGGGTGTGGACGCCCGGCATGGCACAGCCGCAACGCCGTGCTTGCGAGCTGATCCAGATTTCGGAGGGCGAGCCGCAAAGCAAGAGGAGTGCGATGCAGGTTTATACCGCCTGAAAATCTGGCTGCGTCACATGATTAACCGCGTTATGCATTGCCAAAGCGGAGCAGTGCCATCGTTGCAGGAGCCGTAGGTGCGAATTTCTATTTCAGGTTCTGATGATCTCGGGCGCTTGATTACGACGTACCTGCATCTCATCATGACGCGCTCGAAGATACGAGCCCGCACGTTGTCACTGCTCCATAACAGCCTGCGGCGTATTGCGGAAGCTGATCGCCATACGGTTGTACGTGTTCATCAAGCTGATTGCGATGGTGAGATCCACGAGTTCCCGTTCATCGAACACGGCGCGTGCCGCCTGATAGGCCTCGTCGGGGACGCCGGTCTGAGCAACCAGCGTGACGGATTCAGCCCACGCGAGCGCGGCACGCTCACGTTCGTCGAACAGATTGCCTGCTTCCTCCCATGCCTGTACCAGCGCTAGCTTTTCGACTTTCACGCCTTTGTTCAGCAGGTCGCGTGTATGCATGTCGAGACAGTAGGCGCAGTTGTTGATTTGCGAGACGCGAAGGTAAGCCAGATCGACGAGAACAGGCGAAAGACTGCTCTGCATGATGTAGCCATAGACGCCGCCGAGGGCTTTGACGCCCGCGGGTGCAATCTGGTTATAGTCGAGACGCTTGCTCATGGGGTGACTCCTTGATGCACTTGATCTACTTGATCGGGGTGGTGAGAACCTTGTCGTCGCTGTCAGCCACGAACACCGCAAGCAATTTCGCGGGCTTGGTCTGGCTCGCATTGCGGCTTATACGGTGAATGGCGCCGGGCTCCTCGAAAAAACTTTGGCCGGCATGATAAATGATCTTCGGCCCGTCATTGACTTGCGACTCGATGTCGCCCGACAGGACATACGCGTAGATGAAAGCGGACTTTGCATGGGTGTGTGCCGGCGATGCCCCGCCGGGAGCATAGTCGACGACCACGGCAGTCAACGATTTACCGGGAATATTGGGAATAGCGTGCTGGAAATTCAGCGCGACCGTTTCACTTGTGCCATGCGCAGCGGCAGTCATGGCAGTGCTAATCGCAATACCCGCACATGCAGCACCAACAATAGATCGAATGTTCATAAAACGCGGCTCCTTGATGTCTGCGCATTGTGCTTCCAGACGGGCGCGCGAGAAAGCACCATGAATGGAGATTTTCGATGCACCAAGAAGCCGTGTGTCAGTTCGGCTCGCGAACCAGTTCCAGCAGTCGGTGACAGTCCGCGGACAAGGTGCCTTCATTCACATTGGTCACACCGAGCAACAATCCCTGTTGCTTGCAAGGGTGCACGTACCAAGGTGAGAGCGGGGCGGGGGCCAGGCCATATCGCCGGGCTCGCGAAGCAATGTCGACATCCGGTGCAGACCCGGCTATTGCGGTCACGACGGCCATGCCGCCGGTCGCTTGCACCTTGATGGAGTCCGAGGCGAGCTCTTTCAGACAGCGAACCAGGGCCTCGCGTCGAGCCGCATAAAGCGCCTTCATCCGGCGCAGGTGGCGAAGATAGTGCCCGTCCCGCATGAATTCGGTTACGGCAAGCTGCGTGCACGCCCCTGGCGCGGGCGCCAGGCACGCCGAGATGTCCCCAAAATGACGCGCCATTTCTAGCGGGACGACCAGAAAGCCGAGGCGCAGCGCCGGGCTGATCGTCTTGCTGAAGCTGCCGATGTGCAGGACCCGTCCGTGTTGGTCGAGCGATGCAAGCGCTGGCGCTGCCCGCCCTTTCAGTTGCAGTTCGCTCAGGTAGTCGTCCTCGATGATCCAGGCGTCGTTTCGTCGCGCCCAGGCGAGCAGTGCAATCCGCCGCGCAAGCGCCATCGTCATACCGAGCGGTGCCTGCTGGCCGGGTGTCACGACCGCGAGGGCCGCCCCACCGGCCTGGCGGATGCCCTCGTCGACATCGAGGCCATCCGCGTCGACCGGAATGGCTTTCACGCTCATGCCAGCCAGGGCGAGCGCGGTACGCGTCAGCGGAAAGCCGGGGTCCTCCATCCAGGCTTCCATCCCTTCGACGCGCAGGCCGCGAATCGCGAGGTTCAGAGCGCCGGAGAAACCCGCGGTGACGAAAACCTGAGAGGGATTGCATCGAAGGCCGCGTGCGACGCCGAGATACGCGGCAATTTCCCTGCGCAAGTCCGGTTCGCCGCGCGGATCGGGGTATCCCACTGGTGCCGCCGCCGCTCGCCGGGCCGAGCGCGCCTGGATGCGCGACCATAGCTTGTACGGAAAGGCGTCTTGAGACGGCACGCCCATTTGAAACGCCGCGGGGGCGGCGCCGAATTCATCGAATAGATCGGGAAGGGGCGGGGCTTCAGGCGAGCAGCTGGGTGTTGCAGCGAGAGGAGGCCGCTGCGCCACGCGAGTGCCCGCCGCCCCCAATCCGATTGCGAATTGCTCGTCGATCAGTCGCTCGTAGGCCGCACGGACTGTGCCTCGGGAGACGCCCAGTTGGGCGGCCAGATCCGACCACGAAGGCAGCCGCGCACCGGAGGCGAGCTGCCCCGCCTCGATCGCGCTGCGCACAGCGGAGTAGATCTGCGCGGACAGCGACGTCCGTCTGGAAGGATCGAGGCTAATAGGGAGAGTCGCCATGTCGCCAATGGTACATTCAAAATTGTCGATCTTGGGGCTTCTTGATGGCCCGAGCAAAGCGTATCTTTCCCGGGTGACAGGTGGTGCAGAATCAGCTTTACGAAACGTGGGGCTGCGTGCCGGAGGGTTCAGAATCGAACGAGCGGTCAGGATAGACAGACTGGAAAGGCCGGCTTTCGCCTATGAAGTGTCCACAGAGCTGCGGCTATGCGGATAGTAAAGGCTCCGCTTCGGACCTCCACCGTCTACTGGCCCTCCACCGTCTACTGGCTGTGTAACCAGATGAAGGGAGATAAAATTGTGCGAACGAACGGAATATCCAGCGTCGTGATTCCTGACAGCCAATTGGCGCGTGAGGTCACGCAGCTCATTCGCGATACCGAAAGCGAACTGCTGTTCAATCATTCAGTCCGCGTGTATCTGTGGGGCGCCCTGCTCGGAAAGCAGAAGAAGTTGAACTTCGACCCCGAGATGCTTTATGTGGCAGCCATGTTCCACGATATCGGGCTGACGCCGACATATCGCGAGAGCCAGCTCCGCTTCGAGGTGGACGGCGCGAATGCCGCGCGCGATTTTTTACGAAGCCATCGCATTGCCCAGGAAGATATAGACAAGGTTTGGGCCGCGGTCGCGCTCCATACGACCCCGGGTATTCCGGAACATATGCACGGAGAAATCGCACTCGTGCAAGCCGGGGCCGGAATGGACGTGGCGGGACGTGGCTTCGAGCAGTTCACGGACGAACAACGCTCGGCGGTGGTCAATGCATATCCCCGCGGCGCCGATTTTGCCGCCAGCATGATCGATGCTTTCTATGACGGTATGAAGCATCGACCCGGCAGTACATTCGGCACCTTTAACGACGATTTCCTCGCCTACAAAGATCCGGGGTTCGAACGGGTGAATCTGTGCAGCATCATCCTGAACTCGAATTGGGAGCAGCAAGGTACTCGCTCGACGCCGGATTGTTGAAAGCTTGAAGTTTCGTTGTTGCCTTGGCAGCCCGGAAAGGAGGCGCCACCGTGCGGAATCTCCGCGTCAACGCGCGCTTTATCAGCCTTTTAAGAGTTTCCCGTAGCCGTCGGTTAGCATGATCGTCATCAATGTTTCTGCGTTGGTCGCGTTTTCATCGTGTTCCTCCGTTAGTGGAGACGGCCTGTGCAGATTGCTCTGTGCAGGCCTTCCGGGCGGTTTTGTTCGGTACTGTCGTTAAGGGATGGTGGGCCTATCGGTATTCGTCGATCTCGATGGTGCCGCCCATCGCCGCCATCATCGTACGAATATCGTCGGGGATATCGGGAACTCGATCGCCGGTCTCGTTCATCCAGTAGCACCAAAGTGCTACCTTCGCCCCTTGCGCCGTCGCGAGTTCGCGTAAATCGGCACGCGGCAGACCAAGACGTGTCATAAGGTATTTCAGGTGCGGGCTTAGACCGTGTTTTTGTCTTATCCGAGCATCTTGGCAGCGTAGCGCGGGCTGTCTGTCGTCGCCGCCAGTTCTTCCGCGTCGCCATACGGCATATCGGACTGATACTCGAACGGCTGCGCAGGCTGCTCGAGCGCGGCATCCTTTGCCCATACATCGGCGTATGCGCGTTGGGAGAACTTCTTGCCTTCTTCGACCGCCTGTTTCTGCTCGGGAGTAAGAAAGATGTGCCCGCTCCCGTAGGCATCCTTGCTGTACATCATTCACCGTTGCAACGAATTTGTTTTCAGTTCAGTGCCGCCCATCGCCGGTTCCTGTCGCTTATGACGGCGTAAACCTGGCAGATCGAAAAGGGCAGTTGAGTTGTTTACGAGGCAAGTCAGTTATGCTTAGTAGTTGAAAATAAACGAAAAGCCGACTATCGTGGGTCGGCTTTCTATTGCTGCCCTTCTAGCTACCAGGCAGAGGCGCGCTTCCATTGCGCGGCGATTAATAGCGATGAACTTAATTTGCGCGAAAACGCCCGTCAGTAAAAGCTTTTGGCGGTCTCGAGTGAACGTAAATAACCGTCAATCAAATTACATCAAAACAATGTCGTACTGCTCCTGACTCAAATTCGACTCAACCTGCAACGACACCGGCTTGCCAATAAAATCCATCAGCATCGCCAGATGCTGCGACTCTTCCTCGAGGAACAGATCGATCACCTGCTGCGACGCCACCACACGAAACTCGCGCGGATTGAACTGCCGCGACTCGCGCATGATCTCGCGCAGCACGTCGTAGCACACCGTGCGCGGCGTCTTCACTTGGCCCTTTCCCTGGCAAACCGGGCAAGGCTCGCACAGCACATGCGCCAACGACTCGCGTGTACGCTTGCGCGTCATCTCCACCAGCCCGAGTTGCGAGAATCCGTTCACGGTGACGCGCGTGCGATCGCGCGATAACGCCTTCTTCAATTCGCCGAGCACCTGGTCCCGATGCTCGGCGTTTTCCATATCGATGAAGTCGATGATGATCACGCCGCCGAGATTGCGCAGCCGCAATTGGCGGGCGATCGTATGCGCGGCTTCGAGGTTGGTCTTGAAGATCGTGTCGTCGAAGTTGCGTGCGCCGACATACCCGCCGGTGTTCACGTCGATGGTAGTCATCGCCTCGGTCTGGTCGATCACCAGATAGCCGCCCGACTTCAGATCGACCCGCCGCGACAATGCACGTTGAATCTCGGCTTCAATGTTGTACAGATCGAATAACGGCCGCTCGCCGGTGTAGTGATGCAGTTTCGACGACACCGCGGGCGTGAACTCCGCCGCGAACTCGGCAAGCATCTGATACGTCTCGCGCGAGTCGACCTGAATGCGCGACGTTTCGTCATTGACGAAATCGCGCAGCACCCTTTGCGCGAGATTCAGATCCTGGTACAGCAGGCTGGTGGGCGGCATGCGCTGGCCTTGCGACAGAATCGTCGCCCACGTCTTGCGCAGATACGCGACGTCGCCGGCGAGCTCTTCGCTGGTCGCATCTTCGGCGATCGTGCGCACGATGTAGCCGCCTTTTTCATCGGCCGGCAGCACAGCGGTCAGACGCGCGCGCACCGCTTCGCGCTCGGCTTCGCTCTCGATCTTCTGCGAGATGCCGATATGCGGTTCCTGCGGCAGATACACGAGTGTGCGCCCGGCAATGCTGACTTGCGTGGACAGCCGTGCGCCCTTGGTGCCGATCGGGTCTTTGACGACCTGCACCATCAGCGACTGACCTTCGAAGACGATCTTCTCGATCGGCTGATGCGGCGTCTGATGCTGCGGCTCGCCGGCAGTGCGCGGATGCCAGATGTCGGCTACGTGCAGAAAGGCGGCGCGTTCGAGACCGATGTCGATGAAGGCGGATTGCATGCCCGGCAACACGCGTACGACCTTGCCGAGATAGACATTGCCGACGCGCCCGCGCGACAGCGTTCGTTCGACGTGAAGTTCCTGGACGGCGCCCTGCTGGACGAGTGCGACGCGCGTTTCCTGCGGCGTGACATTGATCAGGATTTCTTCATTCATGACGTTATTTTAGAAGTCGATGCGCGCTGCACGCAGGAGGGCAGCGGTTTCAAAAAGCGGCAAACCCATGATACCTGAATAGGACCCGTCGATATGTTCGATGAACTCGGCGGCGCGGCCCTGCACGCCGTATGCGCCCGCCTTGCCGAGCGGCTCGCCGCTCGCCGCGTAACGACGGATCGCGTCTGCGTGCAGCGCAGCAAAGCGCACTTTCGAAACCGATAGCGCGGGGCGCAGCAACGCGCCGTCGGCGGCGATGACAGCGACGGCCGTGAGCACTTCGTGAGCGCGACCCGCGAGGCGCGCGAGCATTGCGGCCGCGTCGACGGCATCCACCGGCTTGCCGAGAATCGCGTCGTCGATCGTGACGGTTGTGTCCGCAACGAGGATCGGTCGCGCCGCAGCGCCGCCGGCCAAAAGGCGGGCACGCGCGGCGTGCGCCTTGGCGATGCACACGCGCTGCACATAGTCGTGCGCGCGTTCGCCGGGCAACTCGGCTTCGAGCGATTCGGGATCTTCGTCGGGGCGCGGGAGCAGCAGTTCGAAACGCACGCCGAGCTGTTGCAGCAGCTCCTGGCGACGTGGGCTTTGCGAAGCGAGGTAGACGAACGGATGCAGCGAGGCGGCAGGCGTGGACATGGACATGGACGGGTCTCGGTCAAGCGTATGGCAGGAAACGTGAATACGAAACGCGCGACTCGCGCGCCGAGCGGGCGTCGCCCGAATGCGTCGCTCGAATGTGTCGCTCTAATGCGTCGCGGTACGCAGGTCGATCACGCGCGTCAAAATGGAATCGATGCGAGAAGTCGACCGGTATCGGCATCGGCGGCAACATTGCAGACGAGCCGAAACGCGCGGCAACGCGCAGCGTCACGCGCGACGAGGACGCGCCGGCTGGTCAGCCGTCTCGTTTGCTCACGCCCGGTGATAAGGGTGATTTTGCGTGATGGTCCACGCGCGGTAAAGCTGTTCGGCAAGCAGCACGCGAACCATCGCATGCGGCAAGGTCAGGCTCGACACGCGCAACAGCAGGTCGGCGCGCGCTTTCAGATCGGGATCGAGCCCGTCGGCGCCGCCAATCAGAAAGGCTACGTCGCGGCCGTCCTGCTGCCAGCCGGGCAGCGCTCCGGCGAGCTGCATCGTGGTCCAGTCCTTGCCGCGTTCGTCGAGCGCGACGATGCGTGCGTTCTTCGGCAAAGCGGCTTCGATTTTCTGCCGCTCGGCAGCCATCACGCTTTCGGCCGGACGGCCGGAGGAACGCTGCTCGGGTTTGATCTCGCGCAGCTCGATGCGCAGCTCGGGCGGCATGCGCTTCGCGTATTCGTCGAAGCCCGTGGCGATCCAGTCCGGCATCTTGTGGCCGACCGCGAGAATGTGCAGTTTCATGACGAATGTGATCGCGGTTGCAGTGCGGACGTCTACGCTATGCCGGAGAAGGCCCGCTTACTTGCGGCGACCGACGGTCTTGCGCGCGGGCTTCTTCGCGGCAGGCGCTTCTTCGTCTTCTTCTTCCTCATCCGGCTCGCTCGAGCGCGCGCCGCCGAACGGGTCGGGTGTCGACAGCTTGATGCGCACCGGCTTGTCACCCCAGATTTCCTCGAGGTTGTAGTACTGGCGAAGCGCCGGCTGCAGGATGTGGACGATGGCGTCGCCGCAATCCACCAGCACCCACTCGCCGATGTCCTCGCCCTCGGTGCTGACGATATCGCCGCCGGCTTCCTTCACGCCTTCGCGCACGCTCGAGGCGAGCGCCTTGGTCTGCCGGTTCGAGGTGCCGCTCGCGACGACCACGCGATCGAACAGCGCGGTCAGGTGGCTGGTGTTGAACACTTTGATGTCTTGCGCCTTGACGTCTTCGAGAGCGTCGACGATCACGCGTTGTAGTTTGCGAATATCCATGGGGTTACCGGTGGTACAGATGATGTTGAAGAATATAGTCCCACACCGCGGTGGGGACATGGCTCGCGGCCTCGTCCTGCTGTTCGCGGCCGGTCAGGGCCAGCCGTCGGCGCACCTGCTCGCGCAGATGCGCGCGAATGTCGGTGGCCGAAACGTTGAACGCAAGCGTCGTATCGATCAGCAAGTGGCCGCAGGGGGTGGCTTGCAGAACGTCGGCGCGGGCACGGCGCGCGTCGATTTCCTGTGCGACCGCCGGCGGAATCGACGCGAGGTCGAAGCCGGGCCGGGTGGCCGCGCAAATGTGCGCGAAGTCGAACAGGCGCCGCCAGTCGCGCCATGTGTCGAGATGCACCAGTTGATCCGCGCCGATCAGCAACGCGATCGATGCGTCTTTGCCTTCGCGCGCACGCCAGCACCGCAGCGTGTCGATGGTGTAAGTGGGGCCTTCGTGATCGATTTCGTCGCTCGCGACGCGTACCGTCACGCCCGGCAGCGCGAGCGTGCTGGCGGCGGCGCGCGTCATCGCGAACCGGTGCACGGCCGGCGACACATCCGCTTTCTGCCACGGTTGACCGGCCGGCAGCAGCACCAGTTCGGTCAGCCGCAGCACGTCGGCGAAACGCCGCGCGAGCGCGAGGTGGCCGTCGTGGATCGGATCGAAGGTGCCGCCTAGCAGGCCGATCCGGCGAGGCAGGGCGGCAGGGTGGGCGTTCGGATTCAGGTGAAGGTCCTCGATCGTGGCCGGGTGGCGGGCGCGTGCGGCGGTGCGGGCGGCATGCTCGTCACACCCACTCGCGCTGGACGAGAAAATCGCTGTAAAGACGCGCTTCCGGCGTGCCCGGTTCGGGGCGCCAGTCGTAGCGCCAGTTCACCACCGGCGGCATCGACATCAGGATCGATTCGGTGCGTCCGCCGCTCTGCAGTCCAAACAGTGTGCCACGGTCGAACACCAGATTGAACTCGACGTAGCGGCCGCGCCGGTAGGCCTGGAAGTCGCGCTCGGCTTGGCCGTACGGTATGTTGCGGCGCTTTTCGATGATCGGCAGGTACGCTTTCAGGAACGCGTCGCCGACGCTCCTCACCATCGCGAACGACTGATCGAAGCCCGGCGCGGAAAAATCGTCGAAGAAAATCCCGCCGATGCCGCGCGGTTCGTTGCGGTGTTTCAGGAAAAAATATTCGTCACACCAGCGCTTGAACTCCGGGTAAAGATCCGCGCCATAAGGCTGCAGCGCATCGCGGCAGGTGCGATGAAAATGCTGCGCATCTTCCTCGTAACCGTAGTACGGCGTCAGGTCCATGCCGCCGCCGAACCAGAACACCGGTGCTTCGCCGGCCTTGGTCGCGACCAGCAGACGCACGTTCATATGCACCGTCGGGCAATGCGGATTGCGCGGGTGCAGCACCAGCGACACACCCATCGCTTCGAAGCCGCGCCCGGCCAGTTGCTCACGCGCGGCGCTCGCCGAACCGGGCAACACGTCACCCGCCACGTCCGAGAAGCCGATGCCGGCCCGCTCGAAAAACTTGCCGCCTTCGAGAATCCGCGTGCAACCGCCGCCGCGCAGCTTCTCGCCCGGCGCACGCTGCCAGGCGTCGGTGGCGAACGATGTGCCGTCGAACGCGCCAAGCGTGTCTGCGATATGCGTTTGCAGGCCTTGCAGCCAGTTGCGCACGGCTTGTGCGTCGAAGCTCGAATCGGTCATGAATGCGGATGCTGAGGGCGGCACGCTCGTGGTGCCGCGGGTTCTTCGTGAAGGACGACGGTCGCGCCGTCGTCAGGGACAGACCTGGCGGCGCGCGGCCCTACGCCGTTTCGCGTCAGGCGCCGGGCTCCCGCCCGTATCGGTGCCAGCCTGCTGCCGTGGACGCGGAAGCCCCCAGTGTAGCGCGCGCAGCGTAGCGCTCCTGGCGCCGCAACCCGGCAAGTGGGGGCTTGCTATTTGCCTTCGCTGCGGGCGTCGTGCTTGCGGTTCAACGCGCGGTAGCCGATATCGCGGCGATACTGCATGCCGTCGAACGAGATCTGATTGATCGTTCCGTACGCGACCGATTGCGCAGTGCGCACCGAATCCGCCAGGCCGACCACGCACAGTACGCGGCCGCCGGCGGTGGTCAGCTTGCCGTCGGCGAGCGTGGTGCCGGCATGGAACGTGACGGAATCCGCGGTTTCGGCGGGGATGCCGTTGATGCGGTCGCCCTTCCTCGGCGTATCCGGATAGTTGTGCGCGGCGAGCACGACGCCCAGCGCGGTGCGGCGGTCCCATTCCAGCTCGACCGTGTCCAGCGTGCCCGCAATCGCCTGCTCGACCACTTTCGAATAATCGCCCTTCAGACGCGCCATGATCGGCTGCGTTTCGGGGTCGCCCATGCGGCAGTTGAATTCGAGTGTCTTCGGGTTGCCGTGCGCGTCGATCATCAGGCCGGCGTACAGGAAGCCGGTGTAGCGAATGCCTTCCTTCTCCATGCCGCGCACGGTCGGCAGGATGATTTCGCGCATCACGCGGGCGTGCAACTGCGGCGTGACGATCGGCGCGGGCGAATACGCGCCCATGCCGCCGGTGTTCGGGCCCCGGTCGCCGTCGAGCAGACGCTTGTGGTCCTGGCTCGATGCGAGCGGCAACACATGCTTGCCGTCGACCATCACGATGAAGCTGGCTTCCTCGCCGGCGAGGAATTCCTCGATCACCACACGCGCACCGGCGTCGCCCAGCTTGTTGTCCGACAGCATCATGTCGACCGCGGCGTGCGCTTCTTCCAGCGTTTGCGCGACCACCACGCCTTTGCCGGCGGCTAGTCCATCGGCCTTGATGACGATCGGCGCACCCTTCGCGTCCAGATAGGCATGCGCGGCGTCGACGTCGGCGAACGTTTCGTATTCGGCGGTCGGGATCGCGTGGCGCTTCATGAAGGCTTTCGCGAAGTCCTTGGAGCTTTCGAGCTGGGCTGCTTCTTTCGTCGGCCCGAAAATCTTGAGGCCGCGCGAGCGGAACAGATTGACGATGCCGGCGGCGAGCGGCGCTTCGGGCCCGACCAGCGTGAAGGCGATCTGTTCCTGCTCGACGAAATCGGCTAGCGCGGCGGGCGTGGTGATGTCGATGTTGCGCAGACGCTCGTCCTGCGCGGTGCCGCCGTTACCCGGCGCGACGTAGACGAGCTGAACCCGCGGCGATTGCGCGAGCTTCCATGCGAGTGCATGTTCGCGACCGCCGGAACCGACGACGAGTAACTTCATGTGAATCCCCGAGACTTAAAAAGCGTAAACGGCCGAAACAGCAAGCTCAGCCGTGCAATAAACAGTGAGACAAGCGCCAGACTCGCGCCGGACAGGTTTCGCGCCGGCGAAGCTGGCAAGCCGAACCGCGGCCGAGCGCAGCGACGCGGACGTGGCGGCGCGCGAAGTGTGCCGAGGTGCCGACGCCCGCCTCGCGATCACGCGACGCCACACCGACGCGAGGGCGAGCCAGCGACGCGGTTGCATCCCATGCGACAGGAGCCCGCGTGCCTCGCGCTGCCCGAGCACGATCATTCGTCTGCGATCGCGGCGTTTGTATAGACTTCCTGCACGTCGTCCAGATTCTCCAGCGCGTCGAGCAGCTTCTGCATTTTCACGGCGTCCTCGCCGGTGAACTCGACTTCCGTCTGGGGCTTCATTGTCACCTCGGCCACTTCGGCCTTGAAGCCGGCGGCTTCGAGCGCCGTCTTCACCTTCGGGAAATCGTTCGGCGGGCACAGCACTTCGATGCTGCCGTCATCGTTCATGACGACGTCGTCGGCGCCGGCTTCGAGCGCGGCTTCCATCAGCTTGTCTTCCGGCGTGCCGGGCGCGAACAGGAACTGGCCGACGTGATTGAACATGAACGACACGGAGCCGTCGGTGCCCATGTTGCCGCCGTTCTTCGAGAACGCGTGCCGCACCTCTGCGACCGTGCGCGTGCGGTTGTCGGTCATCGTATCCACGATCACCGCCGCGCCGCCGATGCCGTAGCCTTCGTAGCGGATTTCTTCGTAGCTCGCGCCGTCCACGCCGCCCACGCCGCGCTGGATCGCGCGGTTGACGTTGTCTTTGGGCATGTTGGCGTCGTACGCCTTTTCGACGGCGAGCCGCAGACGCGGGTTCGAGTCGATGTCGCCGCCGCCCATGCGCGCCGCGACCTGAATCTCCTTGATGAGCCGCGTCCAGACCTTGCCGCGCTTGGCGTCGGCCGCTGCTTTCTTATGCTTGATGTTGGCCCATTTCGAATGACCCGCCATACCGTTCTCCGTCGCGCGCGCCAGCAGGGCGCACGCATAGTGCAATTGTCGTTGCGATGTCGGGCGCTTGAGTTGCGCGCCTCGATGTCAAAGCCTGGGGTGGGACGTCCGCGGCGGCTGGTCGGAACTAGCCGCCCGTGTCGACGTGCTTCAGCGCGCGCATTCCGCCCGCTTATCCAGCCCGCTTATCCAGCCCGCGTGTGCAGCCCGCGTGTGCAGCCCGCGTGTGCAGCCCGCGTGTGCAGCCCGCGTGTGCAGCCCGCTCACGCTGCGCCGAGCCCGGCGCAGCGTGACGCGGCATCGCGGTGGGGGGCGTGGCAGCAGGCGTACGGCAAACCCGGCGCCGGCTGCGCCAAGCTGCGCGTACAGGCGCGACGCGCCAGATTGCGACACCGGCATTGCACGCCAGCACGCGGACCGAGCGCTTCTGGAGCGGTTGCGAATTTTATCATGCCGCCGGGGTGCGGCAGCGAGTGAGGTGCCCGAACACTGCGCGCCAAGCGCCCTGACACGGGGCGCGGCGGCATTGCGCCTGCACCGCCGGCATGCGCCGGCATGGATTCGGGCGGTCCTCAGCGCGCTTGCAGCCCACCTTCAGTTCTTCGTGCCGAACAGCCGGTCGCCGGCGTCGCCCAGACCCGGCACGATGTACGCGTGTTCGTTCAGATGCGAATCGAGCGACGCGACGTACAGCTTCACGTCCGGATGCGCGTCGTGGAACACCTGCACGCCTTCGGGCGCAGCGACGAGCGCGAGGAACATGATGTTTTCGCCGGCCACCTTGCGGCGCTTGAGCACATCGACCGCATGCACGGCAGAGTAACCGGTCGCGACCATCGGATCGCAGAGGATGAACACGCGGTCCTCCAGGTCCGGCAGCCGCACCAGATATTCGACCGGCCGATGATCTTGCGCACGGTACACGCCGATGTGGCCCACCCGCGCCGACGGCACCAGCTCCAGCAGCCCGTCCGACATGCCGATGCCGGCGCGCAGCACCGGCACGATCGCGAGCTTCCTGCCGGCGATCACCGGCGCGTCGATTTCGACGAGCGGCGTGGTGATGCGGCGCGTGGTCATCGGCAGGTTGCGGGTGATCTCGTAGCCCATCAGCAGCGTGATTTCGCGCAGCAGTTCGCGGAACGTGCGCGTCGACGTGTCCCGGTCGCGCATGTGGGACAGCTTGTGCTGGATCAGCGGGTGATCGAGGATGAAGAGATTGGGAAAACGGCTGTCCTGGGTCATGGCGGGGGCGCGGGCGGCGCAAGAGGGATCGGTTGGGGAATCGTTCGGCGCGCCGTCCGCTGCCCGAGGCAGCGGGCCGGCGGACGCGCCACGGCGCAAGTTTACCGAAAGAGTGCCGCCCGAAGATACCGGAGATTGCAGCAGGCGGACGCAGTCCGGCACCGATTCTTCTAGAATCGGGGGAAACTTTGCAACGCGTGCGCGCCGACGCGCCACGACTACGCCACGAGGGAACAGACATGGACATGGGAATCGCAGGGCGCACCGCGCTGGTTTGCGCGGCCAGCAAGGGTTTGGGGCGCGGCTGCGCGGAAGCGCTCGCCGCCGAGGGGGTCAACCTGACAATCGTCGCGCGCACCGCCGAGACGCTCGAGGCGACGGCCGCCGAAATCCGCCGGCAAAGCGGCGTGCAAGTGACCACCGTGGCATGCGACATCACCACGCCCGCAGGCCGCGCCGCGGCGCTCGCCGCGTGTCCGCAGCCGGATATCCTGGTGAACAACGCGGGTGGCCCGCCGCCGGGCGACTTCCGCGACTTCACGCACGAGGACTGGATTCGCGCGCTCGAAAGCAACATGCTGACGCCGATCGAGCTGATCCGCGCGACCATCGACTCGATGAGCGCGCGCGGCTATGGCCGTATCGTCAACATCACGAGTTCGGCGGTGAAGGCGCCGATCGACGTGCTGGGCCTCTCCAACGGCGCGCGCTCGGGGCTGACCGGTTTCGTCGCGGGACTCGCGCGCAAAATGGCGCCGACCGGCGTGACGATCAACAACCTGCTGCCCGGCATGTTCGATACCGACCGCATTGCCGTGACGTTCGAGGCGCAGGCCAGGGCGCAAAACATTTCCGTCGACGAAGCGCGCAAGCAGCGCATGAAGACGATCCCCGCCGGCCGCTTCGGACATCGCGACGAATTTGGCCGTGCGTGCGCGTTCCTGTGCAGCGTCCACGCGGGGTACATCACCGGACAGAACTGGCTGATCGATGGCGGCGCGTATCCCGGCACGTTCTGAGCGGGCGGCAGTCGAGGCGCTCGACGCTGCGCAGGCGGCGCGCGTCCAACCGTCGCAGCGAAACGAAGCATCGGTCACAACAACGACAATCACCACGGATTCAGGAGCCTTACGTCATGACCACCCGCATTGCGCTGATCGCGCATGATCGCAAGAAGGACGACATCGTCAAACTGGCCGGCGAATACGTCGATACGCTCAGGCGCTGCCAGATCGTCGCGACTGGAACCACGGGTGGACGCATCGGCGACGCGCACGGCCTGACGGTCGAGCGGATGCTGTCCGGCCCGCACGGCGGCGACCTGCAGATCGGCGCGCAACTCGCCGAAGGGCGCGTAGACATGGTGATCTTCCTGCGCGACCCGATGACGCCGCAGCCGCACGAACCGGACATCAACGCGCTGGTGCGCGCATGCGACGTGCACAACATCCCCTGCGCGACCAACATCTCGACCGCGCGCATGGTGCTCGACGTGCTGACCTTGCGCATGAATGAGCGGGTCTGACGGCGCGCGTTTGACGGCGCGCTCGCGGCAATCTGAAAAAAAGCTAACAACACTGATCAAGGAGGCATGATGGCCAAAGCAATCCGATTCGACAAAACCGGCGGCCCGGAAGTGATGAAATGGGTCGACGTCGAGGTGGGCGAGCCCGGCCCGGGCGAGATTCGCATCCGGCAGACGGCGGTCGGGCTGAACTACATCGACGTGTATTTCCGCACCGGGCTGTATCCGCTGCCGTTGCCGGGGGGCCTGGGCATGGAAGCGGCCGGCGAGGTGAGCGCGGTCGGCCCGGGCGTCACTGACCTCAAGACGGGCGACCGGGTGGCGTACGTCGGGCGTCCGCCTGGCGCGTATGCACAGGAGCGTGTGCTGGCGGCGGCGCAGGTCGTCAAGGTGCCTGACGCGTTGAGCGACGAGCAGGCCGCTTCGGTGATGCTGCAAGGCCTCACTGCGCAATATCTGTTGCGCCGCACGTATCGGGTGAAGGCGGGCGACACCATTCTGATCCAGGCCGCGGCGGGCGGTGTCGGGCTGCTGGTGTGCCAATGGGCCAAGGCACTCGGCGCCACGGTGATCGGCACGGTCGGCTCCGATGAAAAAGCGGCGATCGCCCAGGCGCACGGCTGCGATCACGCGATCGTCTACACGCGCGAGAACTTCACGAAGCGGGTGCGCGAGATCACCAACGGCGCGGGCGTGCCGGTGGTGTATGACTCGATCGGTAAAGACACGTTTACAGGCTCGCTCGATTGCCTCGCGCCGCTCGGCCTGTTCGTGAGCTTCGGCAATGCATCGGGGCCGCTGCCGCCGATCGATTCGTCCGAGTTTGCCGGACGCGGCTCGCTGTTCTTCACGCGCCCAACGCTGTTCACGTATATGGCCAAGCGCAGCGATTACGAGGCGATGTCGGCGGAATTGTTCGACGTGCTCGTGTCGGGCAAGGTCAAGACCAGCATCAATCAGCGTTTTGCGCTGGCCGATGTCGGCGAGGCCCACGCGGCGCTCGAAGGCCGCCGCACTACGGGCTCGACGGTGTTGCTGCCGTAAGCGGATCGCAGCACCTGCCGCTTGCATGCGGCAGGTTCAACCCATGCAGTCGCAAGCGCCGCACGTGTAGCGACACGCGCGCGACATGGAGCAACAGGCAAGGCCGTTGCATCGAAAGATGCAACGGCCTTGCCTGTTTACACGATTTTGATACGCGCCACCCCACCTTTGACCCGTCCTTTACGCGCCATCGCATACGGTTGCAGTTATCCAAAGTCCGTCAATGGAGAGCAGAAATGGATGTGCTGTATGTCGGGGGAATAGTGCTATTCGCAGCGCTGACCTTTGCTTTGATTTCCGGCTGCGAGAAGCTGATCCAGTTCCGGCGTGGCCACGGAGCACGCTCATGACCTGGATCCTCTGGCTATCAGGCGCTACTACCGCGCTGCTGTTCGCTTACCTCGTCTATGCGCTGCTGCGCGCGGAGGACATCGAATGAATTCGAACAATGTCCTGCAAACGGTCATTTACGTGGTCGTGTTGCTTGCACTCGCCGTGCCGGTTTCGCGTTATCTCACGCGCGTGATGGAGGGTACCTCTCGTGTGGTCCGCTTCGGCGGTCCGCTCGAGCGCTTGCTGTATCGCATCG
>NZ_JBFOAH010000028.1:0-112026 GCF_040812055.1 Paraburkholderia suaedae
AGTACTACTCGCTGTCCAAGCGTACGGGCCTGTATGCGCTCGAAGCGTATCAGCGCGCCAATGGCCAGACGCTCGCCGGCAACGGCAAGACCATCATCGACGCAACGGCCAGCATCGGCGACGGGCAGAACGGCTCACCGTCGTCCTCGCGCAGCCAGGTTGCGGTTGGTGTGGGTATCATCCACAAGTTCTAACCGGCTGCCGGCGTGGCGGCGCGATGTCGTGTCATGCCGCCACGGCAACGCGTTGCAGATCGCGTTGTCGACCAACAAAAGCTGCGCGCGCAACGCGCGCAGCTTTTTCAGCGAGGCGCGGCTTTCCGTGCTGCTCGTGCGGGATGACCTTTGCAGCGCGCACGTATTCCTTTGCGTCATGCACCCGCTCCGCTAAAACGCTCAAGCTTCGGCGTCCGACCATAAACGGCCAGCCGTAGCCCAATTTTCGCGCTTCACGTCCGTCAGAATGATGTCCACGGAGCCCGGTTCGACGCCGAGCGAATCGCAAGTCGCCTTGGTGATGGCCTGGACAAACTCGCGTTTCTGTTCCTGCGTGCGGCCTTCGAAAAGTTCGATATGAAACGTGGGCATGGCATGACTCCGTTGACAAGAAATAGAAGCGAGTGGCACGCGGCTTCAATCGCGATAACTGCGATCGACCCGGTCGAGCTTGCGCAACAACGCGGGCCATTCGAGCGCGCCTTCGATTGCGCCGCCATCGTACAGTTGTTCCGCCGTGCGCGCGGCGACCTCGTGCTTCGGCAGTACGAGTTCCGTGCCGCATGCCTGAGCCTGCAGCTGGATCTCGCAGGCCTTTAGCAGCGTCGCCATCAGCACATAGGCTTCGGCGACCGTTCGGCCGACCGTCAGGGTGCCGTGGTTGCGCAGCAGCATCGCGGGTTTGTCGGCGAGATGCGCGACCAGACGTTCGCCTTCGGCCGGCGTGAACGCGAGGCCCTCGTAGTCGTGATACGCAAGGTGGCCGTAGAAACGCAGCGCATGTTGCGAGGCCGGCAGCAAGCCGGCCGGTTGCGCGGACACCGCCACGCCCGCCGTATTGTGCAGATGCATCACGCAGAAGGCGTCGGCGCGCGCCGCGTGCACGGCCGCGTGTAACGCGAAGCCGGTTACGTTCACCGCATGATCGCTGGCGCCGACGATGTTGCCGGCAATGTCGATCTTCACGAGATTCGACGCCCGCACTTCATCGAAGCCGAGGCCGAACGGATTGATCAGGAAGTGTCCCGGTTCACCGGGCACGCTCGCCGAGATATGCGTGTAGATCAGATCGTCCCAGCCGTTGAGCGCGGTGAGCCGATAGGCAGCAGCCAAATCGACGCGGGCTTGCCGCTCCGCGTCGGAGAGCGGGCCGGTTTCGGCAATGTGCCCGGCCGGTCTGTGAATGAACGACATGTCTATCTCCTGAAGTTGCCGGATCGGTACTGTGTTCCATGAGGCGGCGCGATGATGTGCGCTGCGTCGACCGGTGCGCGGGGTTGGCGCCGTGGCCGAGCTTGCGCTCTGC
Source organism: Paraburkholderia suaedae (assembly GCF_040812055.1). Taxonomy (NCBI): domain Bacteria; kingdom Pseudomonadati; phylum Pseudomonadota; class Betaproteobacteria; order Burkholderiales; family Burkholderiaceae; genus Paraburkholderia; species Paraburkholderia suaedae. Next base: position 1,522 of record NZ_JBFOAH010000028.1, read on the forward strand.
GGGCGGTGTGCGGGTTCTGCGGCGCGCGTATCGTCATCATGATAGCCGGCCGGTAGCGCGTCGAGATTCGCTGCCACTACGCCAATTAGCGCCGCCCACGCAAGGCGCAGATCGGTTAGCGGCCACCCCACGAGCATAGGCCAGCTTCGCCTCGCCGTGCATCGTTGCGGACGGATAGTGGTTATTTGCAACGAACGCGCATGCGTGCGCCAGGGGGGCGCAGCACGCCTTTTTCGCGCTACGATGATTGCCCGGCGCAGGCCGCGCCATTTCGCGAGGAGACAGGTCGATGCGTGAACTACGGTGGGTATCGGAAGAGGGCGACGGTATCGAACATCTGGCGTTCGACTCGCAGGCGGATGGCTTCGAGGTGCAAAGCGTAGTCGTCGGGCAGCGCTACGGTCGTGCGTACGGGCTGCACTACACGGTGCGCTGTGATGCGCAATGGCGCACCCGCCATGCGTGGCTGAAGATAGTCGGCGGTGCGGAACTCGAATTGCACGGCGATGGCGCGGGTGGTTGGCACGACGGCCATGGTCTCGTGCTGAGCACGATCGAAGGCTGCATCGACATCGATATCGCCGCGACGCCGTTCACCAACACGCTGCCGATCCGCCGTCTGCAATTGGCCGAGGGCCAGCGCCAGCCGATTTCAGTCGCTTATGTCTCGACGCCCGATTTGCAGGTGACGCGCGTCGAGCAGGCCTATACGTGTATCGAGTTGAATCGCGAGTATCGCTACGAGGGCATTTTCCGCAACTTCACCGCGAATATGCGGGTAGATGACGACGGCCTCGTGATCGACTACCCGACCTTGTTCACACGCCTGCCGCGGGCGCGATGAAGCTTACTTGGGCTTTGCCGCGCTAGCCCATCCCACAGCCAGGCGAGCCACCGGTGCGTTGCTTCATTCGCCTCGCTGCGGCGCGCTCTGCGTGACATTGGCGGCCACATCGTCCGGCACCGTGGAGTCGCCACGGCCCAGCTTGCGCTGCATCAGCGTGGTGTCGAGCCAGCGGCCGTGCTTGAACCCGACGGCCTTCAACGTGCCGGTCAACTCGAAGCCCAGTTGCTGGTGCAGCGACAGTGAACCGCCGCTGCCGCCGTCGGCAATGACGGCGACCATCTGACGCCACGGTCCTGCTTCGCAGCGCTCGATCAGCGCCTGCAGCAAGATACGGCCGATGCCCCGGCCGCGAAAGGCATCGTTCACATAGATTGAATCTTCGATTGTGTTGCGATACGCGGCGCGGGGCCGGTAGGGCGTCGCATAGCAGTAGCCGGCGACTTCCCCATCGATCTCCGCGACCATGTACGGCAGGCCATGGCGGCGCACCGACGCGAGCCGCGCACGCAGGTCGTCGACGGAAGGCGGCGTTTCCTCGAACGACGCGACGCCGGTTAGAACGTGGTGGGCGTAGATCGCCTGAATCGCGGGAAGATCGGCTTCCTCGGCGTCGCGGATGCGTGCGGCGGCGAGTGGGTCGGCGCTGGCGGTGTTCGAGGCTGTGCCAGCCAACGGCGCCGGGTGATTGTTACTCATGCGTGAACCTGTCGTGGCCGTGAAGATGAGGATGCTTCACTATGCCTGCCGCCCGCGCCGATTTGAAGCGCGTCAAAAATCGGCGCAAGGTGGCTTCGCGTTGTCGTGTGGCGACGTTCGCCGCAAACGAAGCCGCGCTTCACGAATCGAACCGATCGATTCCGCTTTGCCATTGCGGGGTTTCACGCGACCGGTTCGTCGATTGCCCTTGCGAGCCGTTTCCCGATTGCCGGGATCGCGCAATAGAGCACACAGGTCGGCGGCGCACCTATTCGATCTGCTGACCCTGTGTTGCGCGCCGGTACCTGGCCGTCATTGCCGCCAGCAGCGGCGAGCACGAGCGCCCCCGCGCTGCTCGCCGTGCTGTCTTCAAACCGCCGGTCGCGCCGGGGCGCTCCGCGAGAAACGCCGCGCGCAGGCCACGCAGGCCACCACCACGACGGTGACCAGAATCATTGCGGGCGGCACTTGCTCGTGCAGCAGCAACCCGGCGAGCAGCAGCCCGAAGAAGGGTTGCAGCAACTGCAACTGTCCCACCGCGGCAATGCCGCCGAGCGCCAGCCCACGGTACCAGAACACGAAGCCGATCAGCATGCTGAACAGCGACACGTAGGCAAGGCCCCACAGCGCTGCATGGCTGATTCCGTCGAACGAAGCGGGCCGCGTCCACCATGCGAGCGGCAGCATCAGCGGCAGCGACAGCACAAGTGCCCACGAGATCACCTGCCAGCCGCCGAGATGCCGGGACAGGCGCGCGCCTTCGGCATAGCCCAGCCCGCATGCGACGATCGCGGCCAGCATCAGCGCGTCGCCGACGGGCGATGCGTTCAGGCCGTGGCGCAATGCGAAGGCGACCACCGCGCTGCTGCCGAGCGCCGAGAACAGCCAGAATGCCGGTTGCGGACGTTCGCCGCCGCGCAGCACGCCGAAGATCGCCGTGGCGAGCGGCAAAAGCCCGACGAAGACGATGGCATGCGCGGAACTCACGTGGCGCAGCGCCAACGCCGTCAGCAGCGGAAAGCCGACCACCACGCCGAGCGCGACCACCACCAGCGGAACCAGATCGCTGCGGGCGGGGCGCGTCTGACGGAACACCAGCAAGAGCAAGAGGCCCAGCGTGCCCGCAATCGTGGCGCGCGCCACCGTCAGGAATACCGGCTCGAGCCCTTGCACGGCAAGGCGCGTGGCGGGCAGCGAGCCGCTGAAAATCAGTACGCCTGCGAGGCCGCTCAGCCAGCCGTTCGTTGTCTTATCCATCTGAACAGTGACGCTCCATGAAAGAGAACCCCTAGCATCCGCGTTGCCGTCAAAAAAGGTAAGCTACAGATCAGTACAGTTCGGCAGAACTGTACGGAACATGGAGCAGTACAGATGGCGAACAGTGAACACAGCCGAGCCGGGTCAGGCACGCGCGTCGGCACGGTGATGGACAGCTTGCGCGAGCGGATTGCGAGCCGCTTGCTGACGCCGGGCGCGCGCGTGCCGTCGATTCGCGCGATGACCGAAACGCTGGGCGTCTCGAAGTCGACCGTGGTGGAAGCATACGACAGGCTGGTCGCGGAAGGGGCGATTGTGGCGCGGCGCGGCTCGGGGTTTTTCGTATCGGGGCATGCGCCGCCCTTCGCGCTCGCCGATCTCGGGCCGCGTCTGGATCGCGACCTCGATCCGCTGTGGCTCACGCGCCAGTCGCTGGAGACCGCCGCGACAGTGCTGAAACCGGGTTGCGGCTGGATGCCGCCGTCGTGGCTGCCGGAAGACGGCGTGCGTCGTGCGTTGCGCGCAGTGGCGCGCGATTCGCACGCGCCGCTCGCCGACTACGCGAGCCCGGGCGGTTTGCCCGCGTTGCGCCAGCAGCTCGCGTGGCGGCTCGCGCAGCGTGGCGTGGAGGCGCCGCCCGAGCAGATCGTGCTGACCGACGGCGGCACCCACGCGCTGGACCTGGTGTGCCGCTTCCTGCTCGAACCCGGCGACACCGTGCTGATCGACGATCCTTGCTACTTCAATTTCCAGGCGCTGCTGCTTGCGCATCGCGCGCGCGTCGTGAGCGTGCCGTACACGCCGTCCGGGCCCGATCTGACGGCCTTCGAGCGGGTCTTGGCCGAGTCTCGTCCGCGCCTCTATGTGACCAATTCCGCGCTCCATAATCCTACCGGCGCGACGCTCGCACCGGCCGTCGCGCATCGGCTGCTGAAGCTCGCGGGCGAACATGATCTGCTGATCGTGGAGGACGATATCTTCGCCGACTTCGAAGACGAGGCCGCGCCGCGCCTTGCGGCGTTCGACGGGCTCGCGCGCGTGGTGACGATCGGCAGCTTTTCGAAGACCCTGTCCGCGGCGGTGCGCTGCGGCTACATCGCCGCGCGCGCCGAATGGATCGAACCGCTGATCGATCTGAAGCTCGCGACCACCTTCGGTAACGGCCAGCTCACGGCGAGCGTCGTGCATCGGATGCTGGTGGACGGCACTTACCGGCGCCACCTGGAAGGCATGCGCGCGAAACTCGCCGACGCGATGGGCGAGACGATCCGGCGCCTGGGGCATGCGGGCCTCGACATCTGGACGCGCCCGCGCGGCGGCATCTTCGTGTGGGCGCGTCTGCCCGATTCGCTCGATGCTGCCGACGTCGCGCGGCACGCGCTCGCCGAGAACGTGGTGTTTGCGCCGGGCAACGTGTTCAGCGCGTCGCAGTCGGCGGCCGGCTTTCTGCGCTTTAACGTCTCGCAGTGCAACCGGCCGAAGGTGTACGAGACGTTGCAGCGGGCGATGGAAGCATCAGCCGTGTCGGGGCTCTCGCGTGTGACGGGCTAAAGGCAGCCGAAGCGCGCCTGAACGCGCGCGTCCTCCTATCGACTCGAAGCTACTTGCACAGGAGCAGCAGGCGCTCCTGCTCGGTGCAGGTGGGACGCGGTTTCGGCGTGCCTTGCGCGGCGGCCGTGGCGCTAATCGCCGCGCTGCGGTTCGCCAGACACGCGCGCAAATGCTTCTCGACCGGCCCGTAGTATTTCCAGCCGCGCACGAGCGTCGGCAATTCGAGTTTCACCTGCTTCCATTTCGGATGGCCATGCTCCTGCAGATTGTCGAAGTTCGCGCACAGCGAGTCGGCAAAACGATTCAGATTGCCAACGGTATCGCGCAAGCCGTAATCGTAGGTGACGAGAAAAGCCTTCACGGTCAGCGCGGGCACGTCTTCCTTCAGCCAGGTCGGGTAGCTGCTCGCGCGGATCGTCGCGGGGAAGTAGGTCTGCTTCGCTTTCACCGTTTCGGGCGCCGCCGGGTCGACCCGCAGCAGGCGGATCTGTTGCAGCAGTTCGGGGTTCATGTCGTTGAACAGCTTCGCTGGCTGCCCGACCACGATGATCGCCACGTCCACCTTTTTCACGATCAGCGCGGCCAGTGCATCCTCGTTGCTCAGGTGCACGACGTTCTGTTCGGGAATCGCCTGGCCGAACATCAGGTGATACAGCGTCGTGGCCGTTTGTGCGGTCCCGCTGCCGATCAACCCGACGCTGATGGTTTTGTCCTTGATGTCGGCCAGGGTCTTGAGCGGCGAGTCGGCGCGCACCACGACGTTGATCTCCTCGTCGTAGAGCGGCATGATCAGCCGCAGTGGACGGATGGCCGTGCCGGCGTCGGGGTTGCCCGCGTTAGCCATGTCGATGTAGGCCTGGTACACGTCGGACTGCACCAGCGCGAGTTTCACGCCGGGCTCGAAACGCATGCGCTGCACGTTCTCGGCCGAACCCTTCGACGCCATCACATCCAGATCGATCCCTACCGGCTGCGCCACCCATTTGGACAGGTCCTGACCGATCTGGATATACGTGCCCCGCTCCGGCCCGGTGACGATCTTGTAATGCGCCGGTTCCGCCGCGCCACCCAGCGATGACAGGACCATCAGCGCAAGGCCCAGCCATCCTCCCAAAAGTCTCTTCAGCATGGTCTATCTACCTATCGGTCAGGGTTGTATGGCTTCGAGCACGATGCACACGAAGCGCCGGTGAGCCGGTTGCCATGTCATGTCATGTTCAATGCGCCGCGACGGCCGCGTCCGTGTGCTGCCGCTGAAATAGCCAACACCATTGCGTGCGCTCGGCGCGGGTATGTGCTATGTGATTCGTTCTCCGAACGATGTTCTACTGGCTGGGCGAGGTATTCGCGGCGACCTTGCCGCCGGTCGATGGCGCGCGGTTCCAGCCTGAGTCCTTGATCGCGCGTTGGCGCGCGTCGAGGCCGTTGCCGTGCGCATCGGCGCCTGCCGCGGTTGCCGTGTTTGCCGCCGCGCCCGCAGGCGGCGCGATTGCGCCGAGCTGGCCGTTTGCCGGCATGCCGGGCGGCAACGGCGTTTGCAACTGGACCGCTTGCGATGCCGGCGTGGACTGCGCTTGCGCGAGCGGTTCGCCTTGAGTCGCAGGGTCGGCTGCGGCGTGCGGCTTGAGCGGCGCCCAGCCGGTCTCGCGAATCACGCGTTCGAGGATGAGTTTGGCGGTGTCGTTGCCGCTATCGATTGCGAGCGCCTCGTTAGCGTGCTGGCGCGCGCAGGGCCAGGACTGCTGCGCGATGCACGTTTGCGCCGCCTGCAATGCGCTATCGCGGCGCGCGATCAACGGCCGCAAATCGGCGGCCAGCTTCTGCGCATCGGCGTTGCCTGGCTGCAGCGACCGCGCGGAGGCGAGCGACGCTTGCGCAGTGGACAGATCGTTGGCGCGGAAGGCAACGCGCGCTGCCTGCAACGCTTGCGACGCGTCGTGGAACTGCAGTGCCGGTTTGGCCGGCGCAGTAACCGCGGGCGGCGCGGTGACGACCCGCGGCGGCGCAGTGGCCACCGGCGGCGCGGCCGGCGTCGCCGGAAGGACCGGCGTGCTCTTTAGCGCAGTGTCAGAGGTAGCGGGTCTCACCGCGACGGCCGGCGCAGACTTGACCGCGTTGTTGGAAGTCAAAGGTTTGGCCATGGCTGCCGGGCGGCTCGATTGAGGCGATGCCGCGAGTGGCTCGATGGTGCCGGTCGTCGAACGCGCATCGTGGGTTGCGAGCGTGGTCCGGTTGCCGACGATGTCGTCGGAATCACCGTTATCGCTGAAGAGCACGTACAGCACATACCCCAGAGCGACCAGGAAAACCGCGGCAATCGCGAGGAACACTCTGCGAGCGGTCTGCCCTGTGTTGTACGGAGGATATGGCGGATCGTCGAACTGCGGCGGCGGTGCAACCGGCGCACCCGTCGACACGAGCGACGTGCGGCGCGCCGGTTCGTGATCGAGCGCGTCGGGTGGATGCGCGGCGCGAGCCGTGAGACCGGCCTCATGGCGCAGGGCCGGCTCGTCGTCCAGGTGCTGCCCGGCGGCGCTCAGCGCTTGCGCGCGGCTGCCCGAAAGCGCGCTGCGCTCGAGCGGGCTTTCGTCGAGCGGGTGTACCGCGCCGCAGTAGGGGCAATAGTCGAGTTGGCGGTACAACGCACCGCCGCAACGTTTGCAGGGCGTAGGAAAGCTATGAGCGAAAGCTGTCGGGGTGGACATGCCGTGGACCCACCTGTGGAAATCGATGCCATTACGGCATGCTCCGGATCGTGTTGAGGCTGGAGGCTTGTCCGCGGAATCACGATCCACATGCGCCGGAGAGTCTTGGAGATCCAAGCGCAGGCTTGGTTGTCGTCGCTTGCAATATGTGGTGTTTCGCTCGCAACGTCAATGTGCGTTCCCCCCTATCCCGTGTGCGCTACCGCACACTTCGAAGTAGGAGGAAACGCTGTGCATGCCGTCAGAACGAGCGGACACAGCGTTTTTCAATGTGCTGCCTTGTCTGCGCGCACTACGCCAATGCGTGGTGTAGAAACAGCACGAGGTCGACGTGCGTGCCGTCGACCTCGCGATCAGGCGCTCGCATCGAGCGCCGTTGCAAACTGCAGCGATCAGTGCTTGCGCAGCGGATGATCCTTCAGCAACCACGCGAGCACGAAGGCCAGAACCACCACGCAGGCGGCCGCGAGATAAACCGTATGTAGCGCGCCGGCGAACGCGTGCAGATAGTCGTTGCGCAACGCTTCCGGCAGCTCGCGGATGGCGGCGGGCCCGAGCGCATGCGGCAGTTCGGTGTCGGGCGGAATCAGCTTTTCCAGCCGCGCGGCGAGCCCGTTGGAGAACACGGCGCCAAAGGCGGCCACGCCGATCGAGCCGCCGATTGAACGGAACAAGGTCGCGCCCGAAGTGGCCACGCCCATGTGCCGAAACTCGACGGTGTTCTGCACCGCGAGAATCAGCACTTGCATCACCATGCCGAGACCGCAACCCAGAACACCCATGTAGAGATACATCACATGAATCGGCGTATCGATCTGCAGACGCGAAAGCAGCAGCATCGCGATGGCCACGAGGAAGGTTCCAATGATCGGGAAGATCCTGTACTTGCCGATCTTGCTGATGATGCGGCCCGTCACCATCGACATCAGGAACAGGCCGCCCATCATCGGCAGCATCTGCATGCCGGCTTCCGACGGCGTGGAGCCTTTCACCACCTGTAGATAGAGCGGGACGAACGTGACGGAACCGAACAACGACACGCCGATGATGAAGCCGATCAGGCTGGCCAGCAAGAACGTGCGCTCTTTGAAGAGTTCGAGCGGCATGATCGGTTCGAGCGCGGTGCGTTCCTCGTGAATGAAACCCCACAGCGCGACGAGTCCCATGCCGAGCGTGAACCACAATTGCGGCGACGACCACGGCAGGATCGTGCCGCCCTGGCTGGTGAAGAGGATCATGCAGGTGAGCGCGCCGGCCAGAAACGCGGCGCCCATGTAGTCGATGGTGTGCTTCACGTGCCGGACGTGCGGCTTGAACACCGCGCCGATCACGACGAGCGATACGATGCCTAGCGGCAGGTTGATGTAGAAAATCCAGCGCCATGTGAGGTGCTCGACGAGAAAGCCGCCGAGCAGCGGACCGATCACGGTTGCCAGACCGAACACGCCGCCGAACACGCCCTGGTAGCGGCCGCGGTCAGCCGGCGGTATCACGTCCGCGATGGCGGCCATCGTCACGACCAGCAGTCCGCCGCCGCCGAGTCCTTGCAGCGCGCGCAGCACGATGAGCTGACTCATGTTCTGCGCGATGCCGCACAGCGCCGAGCCCACGAGGAACACGACGATCGCCGTCTGCAGCACGATCTTGCGGCCGAACAGGTCGCCGAATTTGCCGTACAGCGGCACGACGATCGTCGAGCTGAGCAGGTAGGCGGTCACCACCCACGACAGGTTGTTCAGGCCGCCGAGTTCGCCGACGATTGTGGGCAGCGCGGTCGAGACAATCGTTTGATCCAGCGCGGCGAGCAGCATGACCAGCAGCAGCGCCGGAAACAGCAGGCGGACTGGCGGATGATCCGCTGTCGGGGAATGAGCCCGTGACTCCTGCGGCGCAGGGGCGGCGGGGCGCGTCGAGGTCGATTGTTCCATGGCGCGTATCTTGAAATTAATTAATTCAGAGATTAATATATTCGACATCGCTCGACTCGTCAAATTGAATGCAATGGCAAAGATTCCGTCGCAAGACCAGGTGGTGGAAGATCCCCGGCGCGGCGCCGCCTCCGTCAAAGCAGGTACTGCGTCCAAACGGCCGGCGAAAGCGTCAGTCGAATCGGCGAACGCGGCCACGGCGGCGCCCGCACGGCGGCCCGGCCGACCGACGGGGGCCGCGCGCGGCGTCGAGCAGCGCAACCGGCTGCTGGACGCCGCGCTGGAATTGTTCGCGCGGCAGGGCATCGTCGACACGACGCTCGGCCAGATCGCGCGCGAGGCGGGGTTTACGCCCGCGATGATGCATTACTACTTCAAGACCCGCGACCAATTACTCGACGTGCTGGTCGAGGAGCGCTTCGGCCCGTTGCGCGCGGGGCTCGGGGTGCCGTTCCAGGAGAATCCCGATGATGCCGTTGCCGCGATCACGCAACTCGCGCAGCGGCTCGTGCGAGCGGCGACCGAGCACCCGTGGTTCGCGCCGCTGTGGGTGCGCGAGGTCATCAGCGACGGCGGCCTGCTGCGCCAGCGCATCCATGAGCGATTCGGCGACGCGCATCAGCAGGCAGCGCTGGGGGCCATCGCACGCTGGCAGAAGGAAGGGCGCCTCAATGCGGGGCTCGAACCGTCGCTGGTATTCGTCACGCTGATGGGATTGACGCTTCTTCCGCTGGCCACCTCGCAGTTGTGGCGCAATGATCGTTCGCGGCGCAACGTCGGCGGCGAAGAGATTGCGCGGCATGCTGTCGCTTTGCTGGTGCAGGGGATCGGTCCGAAGAAGGGCTGAAGCACCGCGAACACATCGCAACGCGCGGAGTCTCGTCGGATCGTGCGGCCGGCGCGCGCGGCTTGCCGCGTTGCTTCTTGGCTGAACATATTACGCAACCCGCGCTTGAACAACTGCCTGGTGAGCTTCGCTGTGCCGACATGCCGAAGCGCGTCGAGCGTCGCCAGGTCGAGATCGTGCACCGTGCCTCTGTCCGGTACCGGCGATTGCTACGCGCAGGCGGCACGTAACGGCCGAAACGAAGCCGGGCGTGTGCCCCCGCGCTCATGATGACATCGCTGTTCGCACCCCCTCGATGCTCGCGTGAAGATCGCATGAACGGCGAAACCCGTCGCTCAATGGGTGATCCAACTTTTGGCGGGGCGCGGCACGCTACGTGCTGAACCACATGTAGTCGTGCCCGCGTCTTCGCGCAATACGCTGGCCGGCGACGCAAAAAGCTAATACGAATGTCGAAGAGGCGCCAGTGGCAAGCTTGAACGAACACCATTTCGCATCGCATTGCCGCTGCGCAAGGATGTCGGCATCGGGTCTGCCAGAGGTCCGCCAGGCCGCGGCGCCCAGCCACTTTTTCATCGACGTGCAACTTTGGCGCGTTACCGCACACGTGTTGTACCCGGGCCCTGTTCTACAATCGGGCCTGTTTGCAACTCGGCGCATGAAATCGAGTCGGAACCATGAACACCAACATCGCAGCCGCGCAAACCGGCGGCAAGCAGCAAAACGAAACGTTGGCCACCCCTGACGGCCTAACCGGTTTTTTAAAGCAACAACGGAAAATGAACGGAGAATTGAGACTCGATCGGGCCACGATCGTGCTCGTAGAAGACGACCCGGATAGCCGGGAGTCGCTGACCCTGTTACTCGAGGCGGAAGGTGCCAAGGTCTGCGCCGCGGCAGATGCGGAAGAGGGTGTCGAAGCGGCGCTGCGGTTGTCACCCGACGCTGTCGTGTGCGATCTCGACTTGCCTGCCATGGACGGCTTTTACCTGATCCAGCGGCTGCGCGACCACGAAATTCGCAGCGATCAGACGCCCTCGGTCGCGGTGGCGCTCACGGGCCACACTGACGAGGCGTACCGCTTGCGCAGTATCGGCGAAGGCTTCCAGCATTTCATGACCAAACCCGCTTTGCCCGATGACCTCGTGACCTTGCTGCACGATGCGATCGTGGCGCGCTCGGCGAGTTGATCTCGGGATGCGTGTTCGAGGCTGGGTGCGGTGGATTGGCGGCGGGCTCGCGGCGCGTCGGCGGTACGGCTTTGCAGGCGTATCCGGCGTTTCGAGCGTTCAGAGGTTGCCGGCCATCGGCCGTCCTGCTGCGGCCCGCCATCCGAGCCGCCGGAGACGCCTTTACTTGGCGGTGGCCACAGGTGTCGGCGCGATCGGGCGGCCTTCGCTGCTTTCGCCGCTAGCTGTCGCGTCGGCCGTCTCGGCTTGCTGACAGGTGGCGCACAGTCCCTTCAGTTCGATTTCATCGCTGGCGAGGCGGTAGCCCGCGTGCTGGATTTGCGCGACGAGCGCTTGCCGCAGCTTCGGTTGATGCAGTTCGGTGACGCTGCCGCATTGCTGGCAGACCACCAGGATACCGTGCTGACATTGCGTCAGATCGTGGCAAACGGTGAACGCATTGATCGATTCGATCCGATGCACGAGCCCCGCCGACAGCAGGAAGTCCAGCGCGCGATACACCGTGGGCGGCGCCGAGCCCGGGTGGATCTGGCGCATCCCGTCGAGCAGCGAATACGCCTTCGTCGCGCGCCCCGAATTCAGCAGCAATTCCAGCACCTTGCGGCGAATCGGCGTGAGCTTCTCGCCGCGTTCGCGACAATAATCTTCCGCAAGGGTCAGCGCGGCTTCGTGCGGATTGCCATGTGCGTGCCCCGGCTCATGTGCATGAGCGGAGGTGGCCGCCTGGGTGGCGGCCGCGGTGGGCTTGGAGCTCTTCATGCTCCGATTATAAAGGTGCGCGGCTTTTGCGGCGCCTACGGCAGTGCCCATACGCTCCCGCTGAGCACCCGGGCGACGATGGCCCCGGCGGGCGCCAGTATGCGACGGCTCGTGGGCAAGCAGACAGGCAGGCGGCTCGATCACACACGCGCCGAGCCCCTGCGGCGCAATGCAAGCGGTAACTTCCGACGCCGAACAACGCCGAACAACGCCAAAAGACCCTGACGGCGACCAACAACGCCCAATGCCAGGGAACCAACGCAACCGCGCCACAGGGACTCAGGTCAGCGGAAAATCGACGTACTTCCTGAACCCCGAGCGAGTCGCGATGCGCGAATACCAACGCTCGAGACTGGGCAGCGACGGACGCTCGACGCCGTTGAGCCCGAACCAGCGTTTCGCGTACGCGCCGATCACGATGTCGGCCAGCGTGAACTTCTCGGCTTCCAGAAAGAAGCGCCCTTGCAGATGGGCATCCAGCATGCGCCAAAGCAGGCTGACCGCCTCTAGATCGGCGGTCAGTCTGGCGGTATCGCGTTGTGCTTCGGGCGTGCGCACGAGGGTCCAGAACACCGGACGCTCGGCGGGTTGCAGCGTGGACAGCGACCAGTCCAGCCAGCGGTCGATGCTCGCACGCTGTCTCGGCGCCGACGGATACAGCAGGCTGGACTCGCCGTATTGCAACACCAGGTAGCGCAGAATTGCGTTGGATTCCCACAGCACGAAGTCGTCGTCGACCAGGGTCGGAATCTTGCCGGTCGGGTTCATCGCGAGGTAGTCGGGTTCGTTATTGCGGCCGAATTGCAGGCCCGCGTCGATGCGTTCGTATGGCAGCACCAGCTCGTCGCAGCACCACAAGACTTTCTGCACGTTGACAGAGTTGGCGCGTCCCCAGATTGTGATCATCCGGTCAATCCTTTTTCGTGGTTGGCAAGCCGCGCGCCGCGCGCGGCGGTGAACCAGCAACGATACACGATGCGAGCGGCCAGCGCGCTGCAAGCGGCGGCCGGCACCTTCCCACGGTGCGCCGGTGCCATCGCGTTGCGTACAATGACTGCACCCGAATACGACGAGGCACGCATGGCCCGCATTGTCCCCGACGACTGGAAAAACCTGGCCGCCACCGGCGCGGCGGCACGCGAGCGCGAGACCCTCGCGTTGCTCGAAGAAGCGCTTCCCGCCGGGTACACGGTCTACCACGGCGTCCACTGGACGCGGCTGAACCAGAACTTCTCGGTGTTCGGCGAGGCCGACTTCGTGATCGTCAGTCCCGCCGGGCGCGTGATGATCGTCGAGCAGAAAACCGGCTTCCTGCGCGAGACGCCGAAGGGACTCGTCAAGGTCTACCTGCAGACCGAACGCAACGTGGCGATCGCGCTCGCGCATACCATTGAAGGCCTGCATCGCCGCTTTACCGCCGCGTTCGGCGCGGGCACCTATGTCATCGAAGAACTGCTGTACTGCCCCGATCACATCGTCAGGAATACGGCGATTGCGGGCGTGAACCCGTCGCGCATCGTCGACGCGGCGCGCAAGGACCGGCTCGCCGCGGTGATCCGCGAAGCGTTGCCGGCCGACGAGCCGCGCCTTGCGTGCGCGTCGAAGATCCATCATTTTCTCGCCGACGAACTTGCGCTCACGCCGGACACGAGCGCGCTGGTCGGACAGGCAGGCACGCTCGTCACGCGCCTTGCGGGCGGACTCGCGACATGGGCGCGGCGGCTCGAGTTCACGCCGTTCCGGTTGCGCGTGATCGGCACGGCGGGCTCGGGCAAGACGCAACTCGCGGTGCAGGTGATGAAGGATGCGGTGGCGCGCGGCCAGCGGCCCTTATACGTGTGCTTCAACCGGCCGCTCGCCGATCACATCGCGCGCGTCGCGCCGCCCGAGGCGAAGGTCGCGAACTACCACCAGCTGTGCGACTGGATCGCGCGCGACGCGGGCCTAAGGCCCGATTTCGAGTCTGGCCAGGTGTTCGAGCAGCTGGAGACGATGTTCGCCGATACCCCGATCGAGCCGCGCTGGCAATTCGACGTGCTGATCGTCGACGAAGGGCAGGACTTTCAGCAGCCGTGGGTCGCCGCACTGGAGCGGCTGTTGCGACCCGGCGCCGCGTGGTGGTGGCTCGAAGATCCGCTGCAGAATCTGTATATGCGCGAGCCGGTTGCATTGCCGGGCTGGACCATGTTGAAGGAGACCACCAACTATCGTAGTCCGCGCGACATTCTCGACTATGTGCGCGACGTGGTCGGCATAGCGGTGCCGCTGGCGGCGGCGCTCGAGTCGGGCAGCCCGTTCGACGGCTCGGAGATCTCACTGTCCGTCTACGACGAAGCGCAGGGCGCCGAAGCGAGCATCGACGCGACCAAGCGCGCGATCACGCAGGCGCTCTCGCTCGGCTTTCGCAAGCAGGACATCGTGGTGCTGTCGTTTCGCGGCCGCGAAGGCTCGGCGATGACCGCGCACGATAATCTCGGACCGCACCGCTTGCGCAGCTTTACCGGCAAGTACGATCTGTTCGGCAATCCCGAGTACCGCGAAGGAGACGTGCTGCTGGAATCGATCTATCGCTTCAAGGGGCAGGCCGCGCCTTGCGTGATTTTCACGGAAGTCGACTTCGACGCGTTCGACGAGCGGATCGCGCGCAAGCTGTTCGTCGGCGCCACGCGGGCGACGATGAAGCTGATCGTCGTCGCGTCGCAGCGGGCCGCGCGGCATTTGCAGCTGCGGGACGGAAAGCTTGCAGAGAAGTGAGCGAGGCTCAGCTCCACGCCCGTGCGCCGACCAACATACCGGTGCGCGTGAGCGCATCCCACCAGATCACGCGCAGCAGCGGCGCCTGTTGCGCGATCAGCAGCGCCTGCACCGGATCGCTCTCGACAAAATGCGTGACGCCGCCGCGCAACGCGGCGGCGGCCTTGTGCGCGGCCGCGCCGGCGGGACTTTCGTCGTGCGCGTCCGGCGTGCGCATCACCAGTTGCATATGACCGAAGCCATGCCGCGCGAGCCACGCCTCGGTGCGCGCGCGATCGAGTTCCGGCCGGCCGGTGATGATCGTGCGAACGCGCTGCAAATCGATGCCGGGCAGCACGTCGAACGGCAACAGCGCATCGCGTTCGGCGAGCGCGGCGGCGAGATCCTCGTCGTAGCGGGTGAGCGGCACGTCGGGTAGCAAAATGCCGTCGAGGTCGATCGCATAGGTCGCATATTCGTGGTCGTCCGCCATCGCGGGTGCGTTGCCGGTCTGCACCCGTTCCCAGTCCGCGCGATAGCGCTCGGTGCAGGCCTGGCGCTCCCACGGAAAGAGCGCGAAGTAGCCGCGCGCATCGATCGCGTAGTCGGGTTGAATGCGGCTCAGGTCGTCCACGGCGCCGGTCAGCGTCCGGACGTCGAGTCCATGCTGGCGCAGGAATGCGATGCAGTCGGTCAGCGTGAAGCCGCGCCCCGCGATGTCCTCGCACAGCAGCACTTTGGCACCCGCGGGCGGGAGGGGCAGCGTCGAATCCCACGCGACCGCACGCGCCTCGCGCTGATAGCGCAGGAAAGCGACGGGCGTGCCCACTGCATGGGACACCATCAGCGCAAGCGGCGCGCCGCCGCGCAGAATACCGATCGCCATCGCGAAGCGCTCCGCCAGCAACGCGGGTTGCAGCGATTCGATCCAGTGGTCGAGCTGTTCATACGTGAGGGGCAAGACCGGCTTCTTCATGGCTCTCGTGGCGACGCGTGGCGTGCGTAGGGCTGTCGTCGCTTGCCGGCGCGCCCCTTCTGATGGCGGGCGAAGCGCAGAAGCGGCGCGCAGCTCTTTTAGACAACGATTTTTCCGCGACATTATGCATGCGGTTCAAGCTCGGGTGTTGCAGCCTCCATCGCCGCCGCGCAGCGCGCGCTTGCGACATCGAATCTGCAATCCGGGCAACCGGCAGCCGACTCGCGGCGCAGCTTTAGCCGGCGTTCGCAACCGGGTCGCGATCCGCGCTACCGCCGGTTCAGCCGTTTCGAAAGATCGGCGACCAGGATCGCCATGCGCGCCGGCTTTTCATAGCACGCGACGTCGTAATCGCGGATCATCTGGCTGATCTCCGATTCACTGGCCTTGCCGGTCAGCAAATCACCGGTCAGCAGGAAAATCGGCGCGTCGGGGTTCTGTGACCTGCGTACCGCCTGAATCGCAGCCGCCGAAGTCTGGGTGCCGAACAGCCAGTCGATCACGACGCCGTCGAACATCTGGCTTTGCAGTTGTTCCGCGAAAGCCGCAAGGCCGTAAATGGCCACCGCCGCGAAACCACTGCGCGCCAGATAGTCGCGCAGCTTGTCGGCGCTCGCCTGATCGTCGTCGACCACGGCGATGGTTGGCTTCCCGGTTTCAGCGCGGCGCGGATAGATTTCGATCTTGTGGACCTTGTACGCGTTCTCACACAGCGTGCCGTCGTGACGCGTCACGCGCCACTGCCCAAGTTTCGAACAGGCGACGAATTCCGGCCGGCTGCCCGGTTCCAGCGCGGCCCCGATCCACGCGGTGCACGGCAGCTCGAGCGCGCCGATGCACAGCAGCGCTTCGCGCGCGAGCGCGCCGACCATGCCCGGATCCAGCGACTGAGCGCCGAGCAGCTGGGCGGCGGGTTCGCCGAACACCTCGGCGACTTTCCTGATCTGTGACAGTGTCCACGGGCTGTTGCCGCGCAGCTTGCGGTGCCCCTGCGAAAAGCTCAGCTCGAGGATGCGGCAAAGCTCCGTGGTTTGGTGGCGCTTGCCGATTCCGTGACGGCTCATCAACTCGCGCACGCGCTCGGCGACTGCGATTGAGTCCGGCGAGTCTGTTTCGTTGGGCATGCTGCGTGACAATCCACTGTCCTGAAGTATGCTGGTGGCTGCCTACGGCACGCGCGGCGCCCGTGCATCGTCCACGTACCGTGAACATTGTCGCGACTTGCGTCTTGTAGGACCGCCGCCAAGGCCATCAGTGCACCAGAACAACCGACATTGCGTCGATATTCATCTGTTTGGCATAAAAGTATTCTACCGGTGAAAGGGTGGCGCCGCGTGCGCCAGCGCGCCAACGGCGCCACCCATCTGGCCGAGCCAATCGTGGGCCGGCCTGCTCGACGTGTTGCCCGACGGCATGGCGGTGATCGATGCGCCGCCGCAGCGGCGCGGACTGAGATCGCCACCGGTTTTTGCGGCCACGGTTTCGCGATGGCGCCCTTCGTCGGTAAACTGCTCGCCGACATGAACGACGGCGGCGAGGTCTCGCTCGATCGGTCGGCGTTCCGTCCGCAGCGCTTGTTCGACGGCACCATGCAACGGCCGCGCAGCGTGCTGCGAAAATGCCCTTCACCCTGACGCACGATCCATCAACGCGATGAACGAACCGAAAGTCCGCCACGCCGGTGTTCCATACCACACGCAATGGGGCAGCCCCGAATGGGTTCGGCACATCGTCGAGCAGCAGGGCGACCCGTGCGACGATCCGCACTGGCAGCGCAGCGGCTTCGCCGACCCGCAGCGCTACCGCTTCTGGGCCAAGCGCCTGTGCGGCCTGAGTTGCCTCGAATCCGCACTCGACTACTGGCGCATCGCCCACCCGCCGCGCGCCGTGCTGCTCGACGAAGCGCTGGGGCACGGCGTCTACCGGATGCGCGAGGACGGCGGCGTCGACGGGCTGATTTATCAGCCGTTCGCGGACTGGGTGGGCGCGTTCGGCGTGCGGGTGGACGTGCTGCGCGAGGCGCCGCTCGAAGAGATCGCCGCGCGGCTTACCCCCGATACGCTGGCGATCGTCTCGGTGAGCCCGGAGATCCGCTATCCTGATCGGCCGAATCAGCGGCGCGGCGGCCATCTGATTTTGCTGCATGGACGCGATCGCGACGGCGTATGGTTTCATAATCCATCGGGCATTGCGCCGCATCAGGCTGACGTGTACCTGCCGTTCGTCACGATGGCTCGCTTCTATGCGGGGCGTGGGATGGTGCTAAGCCGGATCGCAGGTTAGGCGGGGCGAGTTGCGTTTACCGATGCGGTGTCGGAGGCGCCGTCCGGCAACGGCTTGCACGCGCGGTCGGCGCAGCAGCTCCCGGTGACCGGGCCCGTTTGCTGCTTCCTTCTGTTCGTCGTCTTTCCGCTATTGCACCTGACATGAAACGGACGTACTGCCTGCTGGCTGCCAGTTTGTTAGCGCTGGGCGCCGCGGTCTCGTCGAACGCCGCGAGCCGCGACGAACAGGTCAAAGCCTGTCGCGGCGACGCGCTGCATTTCTGCGCAATTCATATTCCCAATGAAGCAAAGATCACCGCCTGCATGGTGCGGCACATGAACAAACTGAGCCCGGCTTGCCGCGCGATGTTCAAGCACGACGAGAAAGACGATGACGTCGACAAGGCGGCGTCGCAGTGACAGGTCGGGAACGTCATGGTTGCGCAGTACGGCATGCGGCACGATGTTACGCACGGCGTGGATCGTGCGCTCATCGGGGCTTTGTCTGTGGCTCGACGGGCGAGCTCTTCGCAGCCCAAGCGCCTCGTGCGTGCATGGTCGGTGAACGTTCGCCAGCTGTCCCGGCGCAACTGCGCGCCCTGATCCACGACGCCATCGCCAGTTTCATCGCGAAGCCGCCGTCATTTTCGGCGTGACTGGCCAATGCCGCCGCGCTCGGTTACGGTGACGTCCTGGGCGCGATGACTCGCGCGCGGCTCACCAGGCTGCAGTGCGGCGCCCGCGGTCTACCGACCGCGCGTTCGCACTGCGCTGAACCCGAACCTACCTTCATCCGGATCTGGAACGAACCCTCTCATGACCCGCTTGACCACGCAGATTTTCGACGCCGCCGCGACCGCCCGGCTCCTTCCCTATGCAGCGCTCGTCGATGCGCTGAAGCGCGCGAGCATTGACTATGCAGCGCAGCGCATCGTCAGTCCCGAGCGGCTCGTCATGCCGCTCAATGCAGGCGGCATCATGCTGTCGATGCCGGCCACCGCGCCGGACCTCGCCATCCACAAGCTCGTCAACGTGTGCGCAAGCAACGGCGCGCGCCATCTGCCGACGATCCACGGTCAGGTGATGGCGTTCGACGCCGATACCGGGGAGACGCTGTTCGTCGTCGACGGTCCGACCGTGACCGGTCGCCGTACTGCGGCGATGTCGATGCTGGGCGTCGCGACCTTTGGCCGCAGCGCGCCGCGCGAATTCGCGCTGATCGGCACGGGCACCCAGGCGCTCAACCATTTGCAGGCGATCGGCGAACTGTTTCCGGACGCGCGCGTGCGGGTGAAGGGCAGTGCGCCGGCACGAGCCGAGGCGTTTTGCGACGCGCATCGCGGCAGCGCCCGGGACCTGCAACCGGTTGCGGGCGCGGCGATTCCCGAGTCGGCCGATGTCGTGATCGCGCTGACCACCAGCCAACGGCCGGTCTACGACGAAGCCGCGCGTGCCGGACGTCTCGTGATCGGAGTCGGCGCCTTCACGCCGGCAATGGCCGAAATTGGCGCGCGCACGCTGGGCGCCAGTGCGCTTTTCGTCGACGACCTGGCCGGCGCGAAGCACGAAGCGGGCGACTTCATCCAGGCCGGGGTGGATTGGGCGAAGGTCGGCGGGATTGCCACGGCGTTGGACAAACCGGCGCTGGTGCCCGCGGCGACGCCTGTCGTGTTCAAGACCGTCGGCTGCGCAGCGTGGGATCTCGCGGCGTGCCGCGTGGCGCGCGCAGCGTTGTCGGCGGCCTGAACGCCTGAACGAGGGGCCGCGCCGCGCAAATCGCTCAAACGCCATGAAAACAGCCCGTTGCCGTCACAGGTTGGCGTCTTCCTGAAGCTGCGGCGGATCTTGCCGTGCAAACTATCTCAAAACGTTGCACCATAGATGTTTGCCAGAAAAAGGCCGGGTCCGCCGGCGCGTGACATTCGCACGCTTTTTCTGTCCCCTTGACCGATGCCTCCTCCATCACGACGCTGCGACCGCGCTATGACGACCCAACCCGCTTCAGCCACACCCGACCTGCCGCTCGACATGATCATCTTCGGCGGCACCGGCGACCTGTCGTTCCGCAAGCTGCTGCCCGCGCTGTATATGGCGCATCTGCACTGCAATCTGCCGCCCGAGACGCGCATTCTTACGATCGGCCGCAAGCCCTGGTCGCGCGAAGAGTACATTGCCGAATTCATGGAGCAGAAGGCCAAGCCCTTCATCGAAAAGAAAGCGTTCGATGCAGCCGCCTGGGACAAATTCCTTGCGCTGTTCGAATACGTGCGCATGGACGTCGATTCGGCCGACGACTACCAGCGTCTGAAGAGCGCCTCGCGCGACGGCGTGCGCCGTGTGTTCTATCTGGCGACATCGCCGGACCTGTTCACGAGCATCTGCGATCACCTGGCCTCGGCGGGGCTCATCGACGGGAACTCGCGCGTCGTGCTGGAAAAGCCGCTGGGCCATGATCTTGCGTCCGCGCAGGAGATCAACAGGGCGGTCGGCCAGCATTTCAGCGAAGCGCAGATTTACCGGATCGACCACTACCTGGGCAAGGAAACCGTGCAGAACCTGATGGTGCTGCGCTTCGGCAATCCGATTTTCGGCCCGCTGTGGCAGGCGCCGTACATCCGGCGCGTGCAGATCACGGTGGCGGAAACGGTCGGGGTGGGCAGTCGCGCGGGTTTCTACGACAAGACCGGCGCGCTGCGCGACATGGTGCAGAACCACTTGCTGCAATTGCTGTGCATCGTCGCGATGGAACCCCCGGTGTCGCTCGATCCGGACGCGGTCCGTGACGAAAAGCTCAAGGTGCTGCGCTCGCTACGTCCGATGACGCCGGAGGACATCGCTCGCGACACAGTGCGCGGCCAGTACACCGCGGGCGCCGTGGACGGCGAAGCGGTGAAGGGCTACCTCCAGGAAGACAATGTGCCGCCGGGCAGCCGCGCGGAGACGTTTGTCGCGCTGCGCGCGCACATCAACAACTGGCGCTGGGCCAACGTGCCGTTTTACCTGCGCACCGGCAAGCGGATGCAGAAGAAGGTGTCGGAGATCGTAATCGAGTTCTCCGAGTTGCCGTTCTCCATCTTTCCCAACGGCGGGCGCAACTATGGCAACCGCCTGGTGATCCAGTTGCAACCGGAAGAATCGATCCAGTTGCAGATGCTCGCCAAGGAGCCGGGCAGCGGCATGCACATGCTGCCGGTGAATCTGAATCTGGATTTGCAGCAGGCGTTCACCGAACGTCGCGCGGAAGCCTACGAGCGTTTGCTGATCGACGTGATCCGCGGACGCCTCACGCACTTCATGCGCCGCGACGAACTGGAAGCCGCATGGGCGTGGGCCGAGCCGATTCTGGCGGGCTGGGCCAAGTCGGGCGAGCGGCCGCGCGGTTATACGGCCGGAACGTTCGGGCCGGCGGCGTCGACTGCGTTGATGGCGCGCGAAAATGCGGTGTGGGCGGAAGAGTCGCAGTGAGAAGCGCGCGTGCGTGCGACCGGCCTCATGCGGGGTCGATCGCCGCCGCTCGCGTCTCACGGGCTCAGCGTGCCGCGACGGCACGCTCAAAACGCCCACGCTTTACCAGAAACCAACACCAGGCATTCGCCCTCCATCCCTCGCCCCCCGTTGACGCGCTTCAGTATGAACAGGTTGCATTGGCCGCTGTTCACTCATCGGAAACGCAGAGATGCCAACTGGAAAGACTTGTCAAACTTGCGGGCTCAATATGCAGGACTCCTCTTTGACAAGTGAGGAAGTTGCGAAGAAGGACTTGCGGGGAAGTCGCGCGGAGCTTTATGAATTGCTTGCGCGACTTTTATCACTCAATGAACTCCGGACCGAAGTTGGAAAATCGCTTAAGGCCAAGACCCAACGACTACAACCAAAGAACGCCAAGCGAGCAAAAAAACGGAAAGTCCAAACAAACGCCCGCGCCGCAGGCCCAAAAAAGAATCCGCTGCGCAGGCCAAAAAACCACAATTACTTCCGCAACGAATCCATATCAATCACAAACCGATACTTAACATCACTCTTCAGTATCCGTTCAAAAGCCTCATTAATCCGCTGCATAGGAATCAACTCAATATCAGAAGTAATCCCATGCGCACCGCAAAAATCCAGCATTTCCTGCGTTTCCGCGATTCCGCCAATGAGCGACCCGGCCAGGCGCCGGCGCTTCATGATGAGATTGAACACCTGCGGCGACGGATGATCGTGCTCCGGCGCGCCGACCAGCGTCATCGTTCCGTCGCGCCTGAGCAGATTCAGAAACGGATTCAGATCATGTTGCGCGGCAACGGTGTTCACGATGAGATCGAAGCTATTCACATGCGCTTCCATCTCTTGCGGATTCTTCGATATCACCACCTCGTGCGCGCCCAGGCGCTTCGCATCCTCGATCTTCGACGGCGACGTGGTGAACAGCACCACATGTGCACCCATCGCACGAGCAAGCTTCACACCCATGTGCCCCAGTCCGCCGAGTCCCACGATGCCGACCTTCTTGCCCGGACCGGCGCCCCAGGTGCGCAGCGGCGAATACGTGGTAATGCCTGCGCACAGCAGTGGCGCGACGCCAGCCGGATCGAGGTTGTCCGGCACGCGCAGCGTGAACGCTTGGTCCACGACGAGTTGCGTGGAATAGCCGCCGTAAGTCATCTGACCGTCGACGCGGTCAACGCCGTTGTACGTGGCCACGAACCCGTTTTCGCAGTACTGCTCCAGATTTTCCGCGCAACTCGCACAGGTACGGCACGAATCGACCAGACAGCCGACGCCGACCAGGTCGCCTGCCTTGTACTTCGTCACATCGGTACCGACCGCGCTCACGCGGCCGACGATCTCGTGACCCGGCACCACCGGAAACACGGTGTTGTTCCATTCATTGCGCGCCTGATGCAGATCGGAATGACACACGCCGCAAAACAGCACGTCCATCTGCACGTCGTTGGGGCGCAGTTCGCGGCGCTGGATTTCGAACGGGGCGAGCGGCGCGGTCGCGGCGGTCGCTGCATAGGCATAAGTCGTGCTCATGGGTAGCTCCAGCAAATAAGGGCGATGGGGTAAGGCGCCGCGATGGGCGACACGTGTTGCCGATGCAGCGCAGCTTTGCATGAACCGGAATCACGGCGCTGAGTGTGGCCGACCAGGTGTTGGCGCATTCGCCGAAGCATTGAATGGCAAGCGGGCCAGCGCAGCGCGGAACAAGTCGATCCGGCAGGGTTCCCATCATAGGAGCGGGCGACGACTGGGGGAATACCTGAATGTCTTGAAGACTTGCCTAAAACTCCTGGCGAGAAGCGCGACAGGCTGTTTGATGCTAAGTTTCAAGCATTATTCTATTGGCCGTCACTATACCGTCATGTCGATCCGTTCCGCTGACTCCACCCCGACCGATCCCGCGCAGCAGCGTGTGATCGAATTGTTCGACGTGCTCGCTCCCGCGCCAGGCATCTCGCCTTCGAGTCTGGAGGGCGTCAACCTGATGCGCGTGAATAGTCCGATGCCACGCATGCCGGTGATGTACGAGCCGTGCATCGTGATCGTGTGCCAGGGCCGCAAGCGCGGCTTTCTGGGCGATCAGGTGTTCCAGTACGACGCGCAACAGTACCTGGTGCTGTCGGTGCCGCTGCCGTTCGAATGCGAGACCGAGGCGAGCCCGGAAAAGCCGTTTCTCGCCATTTCAGTGCGAGTGGACCTGACCATGGTCGCGGAACTGCTGATGGCGCTCAACGAAACGCAGGGCGCGGCGCACCACGAGCCGGTCGGCATCTACTCGACGCCGCTCGACCCGGCACTATGCAACGCGGTGCAGCGTCTGATGGAAGCGTTGGCTTCGCCGCTCGACGCGCGCATTCTCGCGCCGGGCGTGGTGCGCGAGATCTGCTATCGCGTGCTCACGGGCGAGCAGGGCGACGCGATTCGCGCGGCGCTCACGCATCAGAATCATTTCGGCCGCATTGCCAAGGCACTGCGCCGCATTCACGCCGACTACCACGGAGAACTCGACGTCGATACCCTCGCCGCCGAGGCGGGCATGAGTCTCGCGGTGTTTCATGCGCAGTTCAAGGCCGTTACTGCGACTTCGCCGATGCAGTACGTAAAGACCACGCGTTTGCATCACGCGCGTTTACTGATGGTGCAAGACGGTCTGAATGCGGGCGCGGCAGCGGCGCGCGTCGGCTATGAGAGCGCGTCGCAATTCAGCCGCGAGTTCAAGCGACTCTTCGGCCTCAGTCCGGTCGACGAAGTCAAACGCATGCGCACCGTCTACGATGCGCCGCCGCGGCGCGTGCGAAAGCCGCTGGCGCGCTACGTGACCGCGGTTTAGGCGCGTCGAACGCAAGCCGGCGACTCGTGCACGATCACAGGCCGCTGAACCAGTTGTACCCCTGATCTTCCCAATAGCCGCCAGGGTTGGTATTGGTCACGAAAATCGCCGCAATATGTTTCGGGTTCTTGAAGCCGAGCTTGGTCGGCACGCGCAGCTTGAGCGGGTAGCCGTACCTGGCGGGCAGCGGCGCGCTGCCGAAATCGAGCGTCAACTGCGTTTGCGGATGCAGCGCGGTCGCCATATCGAGGCTCGAGTAATAGCGGTCGGCGCATTTGAAGCCGACGTAACGGGCCGTCAGGTCCGCGCCGATGCGCTCCAGAAACGTGCGAAACGGCACGCCGCGCCATTGGCCGATCGCACTCCATCCTTCTATGCAGATGTGACGCGTGATCTGCGAAGCTTGCGGCAGCGCGCGCAACTGCTCGAGCGTCCAGTTGCGCTTGTCCGACACGAGGCCCGACACTTCGAGCCGATAGGTCGAGCCGTCGATATCCGGCGCGTCGAACTCCGGGTAGAACGCGTTGAACGGAAATGGGTCGGTGATTTCGCGGGCCGAATACGTCGGCGCGAGCCGGTTGCGCTGGAACAGCCAGCCCTGCACGCGATCGTTCCAGCGCGACATCGCCCACAGCACCTTGTCGACGGAATCGTTGTCCTGCATGTTGCAACCGGATAGCATCGCAAGCGCGCCGATCGACAGCGACGAACGCAAGAACAAGCGCCGTTGCAACTGCTCGATCTGCGGTTGATGATCGGCCAGAACGATGCGCGTGTTGCGGGTGTTGCGTGCGCCGGCGGGTTTTGATGCGCTCATGACTGAGTTCCTTCATGCGCCGCGCGACGGGCTCGGCCCGTGAGCATCGGCGCTAACGTGCGCGGGACCAGCAACACCAGCGCGAGATGCACGACGACAAAGCCGACTACACCCGCCATCGCGACGAAGTGCACGCGTCGCGCGAAATCGAAGCCGCCGAACAGCGCGGTCAGCCACCCCAATTGCACCGGCTTCCAGATGGACAGTCCGGACGCGACGAGCAATACGCCGAGGCCCAGCACGAGCAGATAGAGCGCACGCTGCACCGCGTTGTATCGGCCGGTATCGTGCGGCAGGCGCAAGCGCAGCGCCAATGCAGCGTCGTGCGCGATGTCGCGTGGATGAACCGGCAACAGCTTGCGCCGCAAGTGCCCGCTGCCGATGCCATACGCCAGATACAGCAGCCCGTTTGCGCAGAGCAGCCACATCGCCGCGAAATGCCACGCAATGGAGCCGCCGAGCCAACCACCCACTGTCGCCCAAGCGGGAAATCTGAAGGGAAAGAACGGCGACGCGTTGTAGATCGCCCAGCCGCTCATGATCATGCAGACCATCGCGAACGCGTTGATCCAATGCGTCACGCGGACGACGAGCGGGTGAACGAGCAGGCGCGCTTGCGGTTGCGACATGGTCGAAGACGGCGATGTAAGTGGAGAGTCGAAGGCCGCATCAACACGCAACGCGGCGCTTCGAATGGTCGGCCAAAGACTTACCGGAGCGCGGCTTTACATCGGCGGCGTGACACCATGCTCGCCGGCCGAGATGAAGTTCGCCGCCAACGAGCCGTCCGCTTCCTTGTGCGCGAACAGCACGACCTTCGCGCCCGGCAGCAGCAACGAACGGTCGCCTGGTTCCAGACTAACGATAGGCACGTCCTGCGGAATCAGGATTTTCTTTTCGCCGTCCTTGTACTTGACGGTGATCGTGCGGCCATTGCTGACCACGAGCGAGCCGACCGTGCCGTTTGTCATCGAACTGTTCGAACCGAGATCCCACGGACGATGGCCTTCGCCGGAGCCGCGCATGCTGGCCGGAAACACGTGCACTTCGAGCGCCTTGAGCGAGCCGTCCGGCTGCGGAATCGCAGCGGTGCCGACGTAGCTGTCCGGCTTGATGTCGTTGATGTCGGCGAGCTTGACGCCGCGAATCGGCGTGTCGGCCGCGAGCTTCACGTCGACATCTTTGCCGTCGCGCGTGTGGACCTTCAGCAGATCGCCCGTGAGCGAGCTGACCGTGCCGCGCACGCCGGTAGGCGCGGCGTTCTGAGCGTGAGCCGCAGCTGTTGTCATGAGCAAGGCGGCGGCGAGCGCGGGGGCGACGAGTGCGCGCAATGTCTGCGCGGATACGATCTTCATGAATCTGCTCCGGGTGGGTGAACGGTAGGGACAGATTAGGCGGCGCACGGGCTCGGCACAGTGACAGGCTGATGACAAAAACGTCATGAACGGTGCAGCGGCGCCACGTAGAATGACTTCGACGGTGAAGTCTCGCGTTGCTATGCGCGCGTGACTGCGCCGCTAAACGACGCCGCTAAACGACGCCGTTAAACGACGCCGCTAAACGATGCCCCGAACGAACCTTGGGGCTAAGCCCGAGTTGGAGCACCGAGCACCATGAGCATCCTCGTCATCGAAGACGATCCGAAGACCGGCGACTACCTGAAGAAGGGCTTGCGCGAGAGCGGCTATGCGGTCGACCTCGCGCGCACCGGCACGGACGGACTGCATATGGCGCTCGAACACGCGTACGATCTCGTGGTGTTGGACGTGATGCTGCCCGGCATCGACGGGTGGGAAATCATGCGTGCGCTGCGCGCGCGGCGCGATCTGCCGGTTATTTTCCTGACCGCACGCGACAAGGTCAGCGACCGCATTCGCGGCCTTGAACTCGGCGCGGACGACTATCTCGTCAAGCCGTTTTCTTTTACCGAACTCGTGTTGCGCATTCGCACGCTGTTGCGCCGCGGCGTGATCCGCGAGAGCGACCTGTTCGAGGTCGCCGACCTCAAGCTCGACGTGCTGCGTCGCAGGGTGACGCGCGAAGGCGTCGAGATTCCGCTCACCAACAAGGAATTCATGCTGCTGCATCTGCTGGTGCGCCGGCAGGGCGAGGCGCTGTCACGCTCGCAGATCGCCTCGGAAGTGTGGGACATGAACTTCGATAGCGACACCAACGTGGTCGACGTCGCGATCAAACGGCTGCGCGCCAAGGTCGATCATCCGTTCGAAAAGAAGCTGATCCATACGGTACGCAGCATCGGCTACACGTTCGGCGACGGCGCATGAAACTCTGGACCGAACGCTCGCTGACCGCGCGCACTACGCTGCTGTTCGCATCGATTGCTTGCGCGGTGATCGGCACGCTCGGCGCGTATTTTTACCAGTCCGCGCAAGTGTCGCTGCAACGCCGCGCCGATGTCGTGCTCACCGGCCGTGTCGAGCATTTCAGCCGGATCGTGCGCGATCTGTATTCGGTTAGCGAGTTGAAGAAGCGGCCGCTCCTGTTCGAGACCATGCTCGGCGCCGAGCAGGACGTCCTGCTGTTTCGGCGGCCCGGCGAAGCACCGTTCGTCGACGTCAACCCGGCGAACGTGGCGGTGCCTGCGTTACCGGTGGGTGCCGTGAACCGTCCGCCGAGTCTCGCCGACATTCATCAAACGCGCTTGCCGGACGGCGTGCCGGTGCATTGGGCGAGCGCGTCGGCACGAGCGCGTGAGGACGGCACCGAGGTCGAAGTGATCGCCGGCCACCCGATGACGCAGGAAGTGCGGATGCTGGCCGCTTACCGCAACCGCATCCTGCTGGCCACGCTCACCGGCATGCTGGCCGCGACGCTGCTCGCATGGTACGTGCTGCGGCGCGCGTTGCGGCCGGTGCGCAGCATTGCCGCGCGCGCCGCGCAGATCAGTCCCACCAGCCTGTCCGTGCGCCTCGACAGCGAGGGCGCGCCGGTCGAATTGCGGCAGCTCACGCATGCGTTCAACGCGATGCTCGACCGTCTCGCGGACGGCTATCAACGGCTCTCGCAGTTTTCCGCCGACCTCGCGCATGAGATCCGCACGCCCGTCGGTGCGCTGATCGGGCAGACCCAGGTGACGCTCGCCAAACCGCGCGAGGCGCACGACTATCAGCAATTGCTCGAATCGAATCTCGAAGAGCTGAACCGCCTGAGTCATATTGCGGAGAACATCCTGTTTCTGGCCCATGCGGATCATGCGGCGTTGTCCGTCGAGCGCGAACCGGTCGATCTGCGCGCGGAACTCGTGAGGATTGCAGATTATTTTGAAGGCCCGGCCGACGAACGCGGGATGCGCTTCGAAGTCGAAGCGCAAGGCACGGCCTCGGTGAATCCGTTGCTGTGTCGCCGCGCGATCAACAACCTGGTGGTCAACGCGGTGCGCTACGGTGCGCGCGATACGGTCGTGCGTTTGCGCGGCAGTCAGGACGCGCAGGGCGCGACCGTGGCGGTCGAAAACGACGGCGAGCCGATTCCCGAAACGCAACTGGACCGGCTGTTCGATCGTTTCTATCGCGCGGACGCGTCGCGCAGCGCGTTCACGGAATCAAGCGGACTTGGTCTCGCGATCGTCGAGGCGATCATGCATCTGCATGGCGGCACGGCGCGCGTAGTATGTCCGGCGCGCGGGGTGGTGCGCTTTGAACTGCGCTTTCCCGATGCCGGTTCGCACCACGCGCTCGCCACCTAGTGAAGCGTCGCGGCCTATACTCGTTCGATGGCGAAGCGCTGCAGGCCAGTTCGTCGCGTTTTGCGAAGGCTCGCAACGGGTAGCCACCGTCTATGTCTAACATCGGGAGTCGTGTCATGGTCAAACTCGCTCTGTACGTTCATCTCGAAGCCAAGCCCGGCAAGGAGCAGGAAGTCGAGGCTTTCCTGCTCGGCGGCTTGCCGCTCGTGGAGCAGGAGCCGGCCACCGCCGCGTGGTTTGCGCTGAAACTGGGGGCATCCAGCTTCGGCATTTTCGACGCCTTCGACGATGAAGCCGGGCGCGATGCGCATCTGAACGGCAAGGTCGCGGCCGCATTGATGGCGAGGGCGGGCGAGCTGCTCGCGTCGCCGCCGAGCATCAACAAGGTGGATGTGCTGGCGGCGAAGTTGCCGGGTTGATCGAGCGAGAAAAGCCGGTTTTCATTCGGCCAGCCGGATTGCATCGACCATCGCGGCGCCGCCGCGCTGCGGAACGGGTGCCGGCGCCGCATGGGGCCGGCCGCTCCCCGCAGACGATCACGGCCGAGATCGGCGATTTTCTTGCTAACGCAAAGCAGCATTTCAGCTTCCTGGGTCACGCAAAGTCGCATTTTGCGGCGCGTCGGTGTCGGCGCACGCGGACCTGCGTTACACATCTTCCTCGCGCGCCGATGTACTCGTACTCGTCGGTGTTCAGCCGCGACATCCGCAACTCGACAGCATTGCGGTGATACGAATAGGCGATTCGCCGGATCTCCAGTAACGCCGCGCCGACTTCGACGCCGAGATGCGCGCTCTCCAGTTCGTTCGCCCGCGCAACCCTGACACGCTCATCCGTCTCGACCACGTTGATGCCGAAAACATCCTGATAGAAGTTGTACAGCGCGTTTGGACGGTTGCGCAGTCTCTGGCAGCAGCGAGTGGAGGAGACACCATCTTGCGCGTGCTCAAACATCTCTACGTGCAGGTCCTGATCGGACTTGGGCCGGTATTCTGGTCGGTTATCTCGCGCCCGCGCGAGGGCCTGCCGACCACCGACGCCCGTGCGGCGCTCGACGGCATGATGCTGCCGTTCGGCGGCGCGAAGGGCGCGATGCTCGCGCTGATCGTCGAGTTGCTGGCCGCGGCGCTGACCGGCGCGAACTTCGGCTACGAAGCGGGCTCGTTCCTGACCGAGGAGGGCGAGCGCTCGCGCATCGGCCATCTGTTCTGGGCGATCGATCCCGGCGCGCTGGCCGGCGAGGACGCCTATCTATCGCGCATTGAAGCGTTGATCGGGATGATGCTGGAGGACGACGACGTCCGTTTGCCGGGTTATCGGCGCGAAAGCCTCGCGCAGACCGCGCGCAACGAGGGCGTCGAGATTGCGGACGCGCTGATCGCGCAGCTTCAGGCACGCGATTGAAGGCACGCGGGACGAAAGCCGGCGGTCGAAACAGCGTCAAACCGAAAGGCAGGTAGAAACTATCGGCACTGCAGATAGTTTCTCTCGGGAATTGCGATTTCTCTTTCGGGGCCAGTGCGAATAGGATGGTCGGTACGGCATCCCGCTTCGGCACCCTCGCAGCAGCGACGGAGATTTCGCATGCAACACAACGCCCGCACGCAGAACGAACGGCTCGACATCAAAACCACCACCTGCTACATGTGCGCCTGCCGCTGCGGCATTCGCGTGCATCTGCGTGACGGCGAGGTGCGCTACATCGACGGCAATCCCGAGCATCCGCTCAACCAGGGCGTGATCTGCGCGAAGGGCGCCTCGGGCATCATGAAGCAGTACTCGCCCGCGCGCCTCACGCAGCCGCTCATGCGCAAGGCCGGCGCGCTACGGGGCAGCGCGGAGTTCGAGCCGGTGTCGTGGGAGGTCGCGTTCGACGTGCTCGAAAAGCGTCTCGGCGCGATCCGCGCCACCGATCCGAAAAAATTCGCGCTCTTCACCGGCCGCGACCAGATGCAGGCGCTGACCGGGCTGTTCGCCAAACAATTCGGCACGCCTAACTATGCTGCGCATGGCGGCTTCTGCTCGGCCAATATGGCGGCCGGCATGATCTACACGATAGGCGGTTCGTTCTGGGAATTCGGCGGCCCGGATCTGGACAGCGCAAAGCTGTTCTTCATGATCGGCACCGCGGAAGACCATCATTCGAATCCGCTGAAAATCGCGATCTCGAAGTTCAAGCGCGCGGGCGGCCGGTTCATCGCAATCAATCCGATCCGCACCGGCTACGCGGCGATCGCCGACGAATGGGTGCCGATCAAGCCCGGCACCGATGGCGCGCTCTTCATGGCGTTCCTGCACGAACTGATCGCTGCCAACGCGTGGGATCACGAGTTCGTGCAGCGCTATACGAACGCTGCGGAACTCGTCGATCTCGACGAGACCAGTGAAAACTTCGGGCTTTTCGTGCGCGACCCGCAGCGGCCGGTCGGCAATCCGCTGTTTCCGCAGAACCATCTGTGGTGGGATGCGCAGGCCGGGCGCGCTGTCCCGCATCACACGAGCGGGGTGACACCCGCACTCGACGGCCGCTACACGCTCGACGACGGCACGCCCGTGACGCCGTCGTTCGCATTGCTGCGCGAACGCGTGGCCGAATGCACGCCCGAGTGGGCCGCCGCTATCACCGGCATCGCGGCGGACACGATTCGCCGTCTCGCCGGCGAAATGATCCAGACGAGCCGCGAGCATCGCATCACGCTGCCGATCCGCTGGACCGACGCATGGGGCGAGACACACGAGACGGTCGCCGGCAACCCGGTTGCGTTTCACGCAATGCGCGGACTCGCTGCGCACTCCAACGGCTTCCAGTCCATCCGCGCGCTCTCCGTGCTGATGTCGTTGCTCGGCACCATCGACCGGCCCGGCGGCTTTCGCCACAAGTCGCCGTTTCCACGCGCGGTGCCGCCGTCGGCCAAACCGCCGAACAGTCCCGACGCCGTCAAGCCCAATACGCCGCTCGCGACCGGTCCGCTCGGCTGGCCCGCCGCGCCCGAGGACCTGTTCATCGACGAACACGGCGGCCCCGTGCGAATCGACAAGGCGTTCTCGTGGGAGTATCCGCTCGCCGTGCATGGCGTGATGCACAGCGTGATCACCAACGCGTGGCGCGGCGACCCGTATCCGATCGACACGCTGATGATCTTCATGGCCAACATGGCGTGGAATTCGTCGATGAATACGATGAAAGTGCGCGAGATGCTGGTCGACAGGCACGCGAACGGCGAATACAAGATTCCGTTCCTGGTGGTGTGCGACGCGTTCCAGTCGGAGATGACGGCGTTCGCGGACCTGATTCTGCCGGACACGACCTACCTCGAACGGCACGATGCGATGTCGATGCTCGATCGGCCCATCTCCGAATTCGACGGGCCGGTGGATTCGGTGCGCGTGCCGGTCGTCCCGCCCACGGGCGAGTGCAAGCCGTTCCAGGAGGTGCTGATCGAACTCGCCTCGCGGCTGAAATTTCCCGCCTTCACCACGGCCGACGGCGCGCGGCGCTTTCGCGACTATCCCGACTTCATCGTCAATCACACCACCGCGCCGGACTCCGGCGTGGGCTTTCTGATCGGCTGGCGCGGCAAGGACGGCGACAAGGCGCTGGTGGGCGAGCCCAATCCGCGGCAATGGGAGCAGTACGCGAAGAACAATTGCGTGTTCCATTACCGGCTGCCCGAAACCTTGCAGTACATGCGCAACTGCAACGGACCCTACCTCGACTGGGCGGTGACCCACGGCTTTCGCAAATTCCGCGAGCCGATCGTGATCCAGCTCTACTCCGACGTGATGCAGAAATTCAGGCTCGCCGCGCAAGGGCGTACGAGCGGCAGGCAGCCGCCGGACCATTTGCGCGAGCGCGTCGAAAAGTATTTCGACCCGTTGCCGTTCTGGTATGCGCCGCTCGAGAGCGAGGCCACCGATCTTGCCCGCTTCCCGCTCGCCGCGGTCACGCAGCGGCCGATGGCGATGTACCACTCGTGGGACTCGCAGAACGCATGGCTGCGGCAGATTCATGGGGAGAACTATCTGTACATGAATCCGCTGATGGCCGCCGAGCAGGGCATCACCGACGGCAGCTGGATTTACGTCGAGTCGCAATGGGGCCGCGTGCGCTGCATGGCCCGCTTCAGCGAGACTGTCGAGCCTGGCACGGTGTGGACATGGAACGCGATCGGCAAGGCGGCGGGCGCGTGGAATCTCGGCCCGGACGCAAATGAAGCGCAGCGTGGCTTCCTGCTCAATCACCTGATTACCGACGAACTGCCGGGCAGCGATCAGGCGGCCTCGCGGCTGTCGAACTCCGATCCGGTGACTGGCCAGGCCGCGTGGTACGACGTGCGGGTGCGCATTTATCCGGCGGAGGCGGATGCGCGGCACACGCTGCCGCAATTCGCAGCGATGCCCGCGTTGCCCGGATCGAACGGCGTGATCTCCCGCATCGTGCAGACCTACTTCGCGGGACGCGGCGAGTTCGCGGCGCGGCTGCGCAGCGCGAACCGGCGCAAGTAGCGAAGCAACTGCGCAGGCAACGGCCGCCGCAGCCGTGCTTGCAACGATGATGGCGGCGGTAGCGTTAGCGGCTGCAAGGAGCTTTTCATGACCCAGATGGCGTTGGTGATCGATCTGAACGTATGCGTGGGGTGTCAGGCGTGCGTGACGAGTTGCAAGGAGTGGAACACGTCGGGCGAATCGGGCAGTCTCGCCGACCTGAATCCCTACGATGCGGACCCGTCGGGCACCTTCTTCAACCGCGTGCAGAGTTTCGAAGCCGGCAGTTTTCCGGATGCCGAGACGATCCATTTTCCCAAATCCTGTCTGCACTGCGAGGACCCGCCGTGCGTGCCGGTCTGTCCGACCGGCGCGAGCTACAAGCGCAAGGAGGATGGACTGGTGCTGGTCGATTTCGACCGCTGCATCGGCTGCAAGTACTGCGCGTGGGCCTGTCCCTACGGCGCGCGCGAGTTGGATGAAGCGCGCAAGGAGATGACCAAGTGCACGCTGTGCGTCGATCGCATCCACGACGAGAATCTCTCCGAGCGCGACCGGCAGCCCGCCTGCGTGCTGGCGTGCCCGACTTCGGCGCGGCTTTTCGGCGATATTCACGACCCGCAGTCGGTGGTGTCGAAAGCGATCGAGGAGCGCGGCGGTTATCAATTGATGCCCGAGTGGAACACCCGCCCCGCGAACCACTATTTGCCGCGGGTGCCCACGGCGGCCACCGGCTGCGGTGGCGATGCGTGTTCTTGCAAAACAGCCGGCTCCCTTGCACCCGACGCAGCCGGTCCGCTCGACGCGACGCACCCCCCAGCTTCGCTCGACGCGCAGCTGGAAAGCGGTAAATTGCATCTCGCGTCGATGGCGACGCGCATCTAGCCGAACCCACAGGACCTCAAGATGAATCCGGCATTTTCCGTAGTGTTCCTCACTACTTTAAGCGGCGCGGCTCAGGGTTTGCTGATCGCGCTCGTCGGCGTGCAGAGCGCGGCGCAACTGGGTTGGTTCGCGCCCCCCTCGGCTGCGTTCTATGTCATCGGCGCGGCGTTGTCGGTGCTGCTCGGCGGACTCGGACTGCTGGCGTCGTTCTTCCATCTCGGTCATCCCGAGCGGGCCTGGCGCGCGATAGCAATGTGGCGAACTTCCTGGTTGTCGCGCGAATGTCTGTGCCTGCCGGCGTTTCTCGCCTGCGCGTTTTGCTACGGCGTCGCGCACTGGTTCGACTCGCCGTGGTCGCTCGCAATCGGCTGGCTCGGCGTGCTGGCGAGCGCGGCGCTGTTCGTCTGCACCGCGATGATCTACGCGTGCCTGCGCTTCCTGCAGGAATGGGCGACGCCGCTCACGCTGGTCAACTTCGTGCTGCTCGGCTGTGCGTCGGGCTTCACGCTGGCCACGGCACTGAGTGCGTGGTGCGCGCCCGCGTTGACCGTGGGGCTTGCCATTAGCGCTTGTGTGCTCACGCTCGCGGGCTGCGCCAGCCGCTCGGCGTCGCTGGTGCGCAATGCGCGCCTTCGGCCGAAGTCGACGGTGCAGAGCGCGACCGGCATCCACAATCCGAAGCTCGTCCAGGTGTCGCGCGGCTTCACCGCCGGCGCGTTCAATCTGCGCGAGTTTTTTCACGGCCAATCGGCAGGCACGCTGCGCGGCATCAAATGGGGCTTCCTCGTGGCGGCATTCGTCGTGCCGGTCGCATTGATGGCGCTCGGCGCGAACCTGCATTCGATCGGCGTCTCGCTCGGGTTGCTGGCCGCTGCGTGTCTGGTGCAGTACGCGGGGCTCGTCGCGGAACGCTGGTTTTTCTTCGCCGAAGCGAAGCACCCGCAGAACCTCTATTACGCGAGAGTCGGCTGACGCGCGGCCTCGCGTGGCCGCGCGTGTGTCGCGCACGATCAGCTCGTTGGGCAGGCGCTCGTGCGGCGGCGGTTCTCTGCCGGCCAGTCAGTTGAGGACCGCGCGCGCGGCGCGCTCGCTCGATTCATAGGTCGGCAGGGTCATCCGCACGCGCCGACTTCCCCACACGCGGTGCAGAAATCGCACCCGTCCTTGCGAATCACCGCATTCGCGCCACACGACCCGCACTTGCGCCCGAGCATCGTGAACAGTCCGTGCGTGCTGCCGGACGGCGCCAACCCGGCGTCGGCATCATTGTCGGCGTCGGCGGGATGCGCACGGATGCCGAAGTCCGCCGACAACGCCGACTCGGGCTTCATCTGCCCGCGCGGCAAACGCGCCAGGATGCGCGATGGCACCTGATTGCCTTCGGCGTCCAGAAAGCCGCGCCGATGCAGAATCTGCTGGATCGCAAACGCGAGCGCGGCCACTTCCGAATCGTGCCAGCGCGGCGCGCGATGCCCGTCCAGACGTTGCACGTCGCCTAGCCGCACCTGGCCGCGGTCCCACGACACCTTGCGCATGTCCTGCAAATTGCGCGCGACAAACCCGCCGCGCGCGGCGAGCGACAGCGAGCGCATCGTCGCCGTGATCCATTGCTGAGATTCGTCGCGCTGGCCGGTCGGGATGAAGAATTCGATAGGCCGCTCGATGGTCACGTCTTCGCCGCCCAGGCGCCCGGTCACCTCGATGAACGATACCGCCACGTAGAGCGACTTCTTGCCGGCCTGCGTCAGATATTCGACCTTCTCGATGATCGCCGGCAATTCGCCTTTGGGCCGATGGTCGATCGCAATTCGCAGCGGATCGAGATCGCTCTCGGCGAGCGTGTCGTCCGCTTGCGGCGGACTCACGCTGAGCACCGCGCCGAGCGTCTCGTTCGGCCGGTACGTCGCGAGTCCCTTGAGGCCGCTTTTCCATGCGTCGAAATAGAGGCTCTCGAACGCTTCGAACGGATAGTCCGCCGGCACGTTCACGGTCTTCGAGATCGACGTGTCCACGTAAGGCTGCACCGCGGCCATCATGTCGAGGTGGTCGCGCGCCGACATCTGCAGCGCGCTGACGAAATAGTCCGGCAGCTTAGCGACATCGCCGCCCAACTCACGATAGAGCCGGTACGCGTAGTCCTCCACATCGAACGATTCGCGCCCGCCGTCGGCCATCACCTTCATGCGCTTATAAGTCCACGAGAACGGCGGCTCGATGCCGTTGGACGCGTTGTCCGCGAACGCGAGGCTTACGGTGCCGGTCGGCGCGATCGACAGAAGATGGCTGTTGCGGATGCCGTCGCGGCGGATCGCCTGCTTGATGTCCTCGGGCAGGCGCGACGCGAAGGTGCAGGGCTCCAGATAGCGCTCGGCGTCGAACAGCGCAAACGCGCCACGCTCTTTCGCCAGTTCGACCGACGCGCGATACGCCTCGTCGCGCATCAGCTGCGCGATGCGCACGGCGAAGAAGCGGCCTTCCTGCGAGTCGTAGCGCAAACCGAGCATCACGAGCGTATCGCCGAGTCCGGTGAAGCCGACGCCAATGCGCCGCTTCGCGCGCGACTCCTCGTATTGCTGCGGCAGCGGCCACAGCGTCACGTCGAGCACGTTGTCGAGAAAGCGCACCTGCGTGCGGGTGCGCCGCGCGAGGCCGTCCCAGTCGAACGAGGGCTGGCGGCCGTGCAGCTGTGCGAACGGATCGATCACGAAGCGCGTCAGGTTCAACGGCCCGAGATTGCAGCAGCCATAGGCGGGCAGCGGTTGTTCGCCGCATGGGTTGGTCGCGCGAATGGTTTCGACGGCGCGCAGGTTGTTGTCCTCGTTCATCCGCGAGATGAAGACGATGCCGGGTTCCGCGACGTCGTACGTGGAGCGCATGATGCGGTTCCAGATCTCGCGGGCGGGGCGCTCGCTGTACACCCACAGGCCGTCCTCGCGTTGCCGGACGTCGCCGGCCGCGCGCAGCGCCGGCGACGGCTCCGCGTGATGCACCAGTTGCCAGGGCTCGTCCTGTTCCACCGCGCGCATGAATGCGTCGGTCACGCCGACCGACACGTTGAAGTTGTTCCAGCGGCCCTTCGAATGCTTTGCCTCGATGAATTCGGGCAGGTCGGGATGATCGCAGTCGAGCACGGCCATCTGCGCGCCACGCCGCGAGCCGGCGCTTTCGACGGTGCGGCACGACGCGTCGAACACGTCCATATAGCTGCACGGCCCGGACGCCGACGAGCTGGTGGTGTGCACCCGCGCGCCCTTGGGCCGGATCGCCGAGAAGTTGTAGCCGACGCCGCCGCCGCGGCGCATGGTTTCGGCCGCCTGCAGCAGTGCGACGTAGATGCCGGGCAAGCCCTGTTCGTCGACGCCCTGGATCGCGTCGCCGACCGGTTGCACGAAGCAGTTGATCAGCGTGGCCGCGATTCCCGTGCCCGCCGCGCTCATGATGCGCCCGGCGCCGAGCGCGCCGTGCCGCAGATTGTCGACGAACAGTGCTTGCACCGCTTCGCGCAGCTCCGGCGGCTCCGCCTCCGCGACGCCGCGCGCGACGCGCTGGAAGACGTCGTCGGCCGATTGCTCGGTGCCCTTCGCGTATTTTTCGAGCAGGACGTCGACGGAAAACTGCTGGGGTGCGACGGGAACGGCGGGAACGGTGGGGCCAGCGGCAGGCGCCGGTGCCGGGCGAGTTTGCGCCGTGTCTTCTGCCATGGTGAGCCCTCTAGCGGCGCAGCAAGTGAATGCGGCGCGGTGATGGAAATGCGCAGCGCCATACCGTCGCCGAGCGGGCGGCTGACTTCACGCGGAATCAGGTCCACCTTAGCGCACGTGGGGCGGGGCTGCAATCGGAGGGCAACGGGGCGCGCAGCGCAACGCGGCCCGGACGGCCGGGTGCGTTTCGTGCGGGCATGGTTTGCCGGGCAGATGGGTCGCGCAGGTGACGCGCATCGCCGGTAACGCCCGCCCGAGGCGAGGGCGGGAAATTCGACGCGGGATCGAATCAGGACACAGCGTGTTGGGAGTGGGGTCGCAGCATGGCGGATGCTTGGCGCAGCGTGGCAAAACCGGCAGGCATGCCGAAAGGCAAGCTCAGGCGGCTTCTGCGAGCGCCCCTAGAATTTCCGCGCAGATCATCGCGGACGCATTCGATGGCGCCGGCCGTTCGGCCGGCTTGAACACTGCGTCGCCGCGGCGGATCTTGCGGCGCGACACCGCGCAGGTGCCCGACGTATGCGCCGATCTGCGCCGCCAGCGCTGCTCGCCGTAATGACAGCGCCCCGGCTCGACCCAGCGGATGACTAGCGTCGTCTCGGAGCGCTCGAGAATTTCGATGCGTACGCCATTGGCACCGTCAAGGGGGATGGACTCCAGGGTCATCATCGTCGGCTCCGTTTCGTAGAGTGCCGAATGTAGTCCTGCGGGCGCCGGATAGCCATTGTGCCCCCGTTGAAACAGTGTTCTGCAAACAGCAACAATGCCGATCGAACCCCACGATCGGCCGAAATGACCGGCGTTGCCGGCTGTTATTATGTGAACTTTTAATAGCGTCCGTTTTTGCAACGCTGTGTTGTCCTCAGTGCGACAAGCGCCGTGTAGAAGGGCCGCGCCACGCTTCCTTTAAGATGTAGCAGTTCCCGACCGTGCGTAAGAGTCTATCGAGTTTGCCGTTTTCGGGTCGGCTCGCGCGCACCTCTTCAAAAAGATCACCGACCAACATGATTTCGCTCCCGCCTGAACCGTCCGCCGAACGCACCGGCACCCGCGATGGCCTCTTGAAGCAACGGGCGGCCTCGCTAGTGCTGTATATAGGCCTCGTGCTGCTGGCGCTGTGGGTCCTGCGCGATTTCCTGGCGGTGGTCGCCTGGGCCGGCGTGATCGCGATCGCGCTGTGGCCGCTGTTGCGCAAGCTCGAGGGTCACCGCTGGTTGAGGGGCCGCACGACACTGGTCGCCGCCCTGCTGACATTGGCGGTTGCGGTTCTGGTGCTGCTGCCGATTGGGATAGGCATTGTCCAGGCGCTGCGCGAAGCGCACGACCTCAACGAGTGGTTCAAGCAGTTGCTCGAAACCGGTATTGCGATGCCGCATTTCATCGAGCGGCTGCCCTTCGGCGCAACGCAGATTTCGGCTTGGTGGCAGGCCAACCTCGCGCAGCCGCTGCGCGATTCGGCGGCCATGAAGGGGCTGCACGGCAATGCGGCGATGACGCTCGGCCGCCGCTTCGGCGCGCGTGCGCTGCATGCCGCAACCGAATTCCTGTTCATGCTGGTCACGCTGTTCATCATCTTCCAGGCTGGGCCGCGGCTGTCGGGTTCGCTCGTCAGGGCCGCGCGGCGCGGTTTCGGCGACGACGGCGCCGCTCTGATTCAACGCATGGTCGCGGCGGTGCGCGGCACGGTGTCGGGGCTCGTGGTGGTCGGGCTCGGCGAGGGGGCGCTGCTGGGCATTGCCTACTTCGTGACCGGCTTGCCGCATGTCGCGCTACTCGGCTTTGTCACCGCGATTGCCGCAATGCTGCCGTTTTGCGCGCCGATCGTGTTCGGCCTTGCCGCGTTATGGTTGCTCGTCCAAGGCTCCGTTGCAGGGGCGGTTGGGCTCGCCGTGTTCGGCTCGGTGGTGGTGTTCGTCGCCGAGCACTTCGTGCGGCCCGTTCTGATCGGCAACTCGACGCGACTGCCGTTCCTGCTCGTGCTGTTCGGCATTCTCGGCGGGGCGGAGACGTTCGGGCTGCTGGGCATCTTCGTCGGCCCCGCGCTGATGACGGTGCTGATGGTCTTGTGGACCGATCTCGTGCGTTAGGCGCACGGTTTTTCATTCATGCGCATGTGACGCGCTGGCTGTGCGCATCGCGAATGCGGGGGGCGCATGATGGGCTTGCGTGTCGTTACGGCCGCTGAGTCGAAGGATGTTCCACTGCGGGCGGCTTCACGCAGCTGAGCGTGTACTTCAAGGCGGTGGGCAGCAGCGCGCTCCAGACATCCCAGTTGTGGCCGCCCTCGACGATGCGCAGTGCCGCCGGGTTGCCGGCCAGCCGAAGATGCGTGTACAGCTTCGAGGCGTCCGCCTGGATCGACAGGTCGTCATCGCCCGACGCGATGAACATCGGCAGGCGGTACGGCCGGCTCATGTAATGATCCCACTGCGCCGGATAGTTCAGTTCGTGCCAGACTTGCGGATCGAACTGCCGGTCGCCGAACACCCCGACATGCCGTGCGGCCGACGCACGCGGCGGCTCGTTTGCGTAGATGGCCGGGCTGAGCAGCAGCGCGCCGCAGAAGAGCTCCGGTCGTGTGAGCGCGTAACGCAGGGCGCCGAAGCCGCCCATCGACACGCCGCCAATCATCCTGGCGCCGCGCTGCGTCGACACCGCGTAGTGCGCTTCGATCTCGGGCAGCAGATCGTCGAAGAACGCGGTTTCCATGCGCTCCTTGCGATCGACGTACCAGTCCGTGCCGCCTTGCGGCATCACGATGGCCACGGGCGGAATATCCTTGCGCTCGATCAGCGCGTCCGCGGTGTTTTGCAGATGGCCCTGAGTGAGCCAGTCGTTGGCGTTGCCGTTGTTGCCGTGCAGAAGGTAAAGCACGGGAAGCCGGGCGCCGTCCTGGCGATAACCGGTCGGCAGATAAATCACGTAGTTCCAGTCGCGTGCGAGCGCGTCCGAATGGAAGCTGCGGCTGATGACCGTGCCGGCGAAAGCCTGTGCGCTGGCGGCGGCTAGCAGCACGAGTGCGGAATGTATAAATGGACGCATATCACGGTATGAGGCTCAGGCGTAGCCAGGGCGCGCTCGTTATGCTATCAGCCCAGGTGTCGAAGTTTGGACGAATTGGCTCGCGAGGCAGAGGCCCGCTGGCGTGACGAGCGGCGGGTGCCGCTCGTCACATGCGGCTCCATGCGGCTCCATGCGGCTCCATGCGGCTCCATGCGGCTCCATGCGGCTCCATGCACATCCACGTGGCTCCATGCGGCTCAAATGCGGCTCACGGCGAAGTCCCAAGCCGCGCGCCGACGACGCGCCCGGCCAAGCGCCTGAGCGGCTGCGCGCCCACCGCGACCACCAACAGCGCGCCTACCGCGATTGCGTCGGCGAGCAGCCCTAGCGGGTAGTCCAGATACCCGTCGGTAGCGGCATACAACACGGAGTCGACCACCAGCGAAATCACGGCGCCCGCGATGAAGCACAGCAAGCCTTTACGCCCGATCACCCCGATCCACGGCAGCCATTGCGCGAGCTTCTTCGCCCAGCCCAGCTGGATCAGATTGGCGGCCAGCCACGCGATGCAAAGAAAGTTGACCGCACGCAGGTAGGACAGATTCTGCTTCATGCTGTTCTCGAGCGGCGCTTGTTCGACAACCAGCTTGTAATAGGCCGCGGCGACCACCACCGCGAACGCGAGCACGCTCACGGTCCAGCCGAGCCGCTGCGCGCTGACACGCTGATAGACCGGCTGGCAGCGCGCGAGTACGCCGAATACGAACATCAACTGCCACGCGAACGGATTGAAATCCCAGTGCATGTCGGGCGCGGCGGGCAGGTAGGCGTCAATGATAGGTGCACCCGCCCACAACGCGACGCTGCCGGCCAGCAGCAGCCACGGCTTGCTGCGCGCGAGCGGCAGGATCACCGGCGTAAGCAGCGCGAAAAAAGCGTACATCGGCAGCACGGAGGCCAGATAGGGCTGGCGGCGCAACAGTAGAATGTCGCGCAGCGCGGCCACCGGTGCGCTCGTCAGATCGTCGAGATCGGTGGTCGCGAGATTCGGCCCGTCGATGCTGAACGCGCTCAGCACCGCACTGACCAGCAACATGAGTCCGGCCGTGACCAGAAATGCCCGATAGATTTCCAGCGAGCGCCGCAGGAAGCGGCTGCGCGCGGCGGTCTCGTTGCGCCGCTCGGCGAGCGCCGCATAGGCCGTCGCGGTGGCGAAGCCGCCGAGGAACACGAAGACTTCGGCGGCATCGCACAACGCATAGGCGTGCAGCGTGACGCGCGACAGAATGCTGCCGCCGATATGGTCGACGACGATCACCAGCAGGACGAGTCCACGGAAAAAGTCCAGCTCGATCAGACGGGAAGACGATGCTTGCATTGCTTGCGCCAAAAGAAGCCCCGTGCGACGGCGCGCTGATGCAGCGCGGCAGGCGTCTCACAAGGATATTGAAATTGGAATGGGGTGCTGCGGCGGGTATGGGCCCATTTGGGGCCCATTCGGCCGTACGGCCGATTTGCCGTGGTCGACCGGCCTAGCCGGGTGCCGTGTCTGATGGCAGTAAAAAGACCCTTGCGAAGGCGCGGAGTTCCGGTGCGCCGCCGCAAAAGCCGCCGATTAAATTTCTTTCTGTGACAGAGCGACGGCGCGACGGCGCAGGGCGCACGGGTTATTCATGCAGCGCCGGATTCGAGTCCCGACCGACGACACCGCTTACCCTAACGCGCGTCTGCAAAAAAGAGGCATTTGCGCGAAGTGGAGATTTCGCAACGTTTTAAACGATCGACACGTCCCCCAATGGACGGCCAACGAATGGCGTGTGAGGATTTCCTGCAAGCGCGGTGGAATCCGAAGCGTGCCGGGTAGCGCCGGGTAGCGCCGGAAAAGAGCAGAGAAGGGAAGCAGCACAAAGAAGTCAACACGAAAGCGGCTGGATCGAGTTGTCCACTACTCGAGTGCAGGGAGATCATCATGAACAAGCAAGTGTTCGCGCTGGCTGTCTCCACCGCCGTGTCTGCCGCTTTTGCCACACCCGTCGACGCGCAGACGAGCGTCACGCTGTATGGCGTGATCGACGAAGGGATCAACTACACGAACAACGTCGGCCGCGGCCATGTGTACGAACTGGCGAGCGGCTTTGCGCAAGGCAGTCGCTGGGGCCTCAGAGGCGATGAGGAACTCGGCGGCGGG
Source organism: Paraburkholderia suaedae (assembly GCF_040812055.1). Classification (NCBI taxonomy): domain Bacteria; kingdom Pseudomonadati; phylum Pseudomonadota; class Betaproteobacteria; order Burkholderiales; family Burkholderiaceae; genus Paraburkholderia; species Paraburkholderia suaedae. Next base: position 44,379 of record NZ_JBFOAH010000028.1, read on the forward strand.
TTGAAAGCGATCTTCCAGCTCGAGAACGGTTTCGACGTCAATTCGGGGCGGCTCGGGCAGGGTGGCCGGATATTCGGCCGGCAGGCGTTCGTCGGCCTGAGCTCGGCGCCCTACGGCACGCTGACATTCGGCCGCCAATACGATTCGGTGGTCGACTATCTGGCGCAAACTACGGCCAACGGCAACTGGGCCGGCACGCTCTTTTCACACCCGCTCGATAACGACAACACCAACAACACGTTCCGCCTCGACAACACGGTCAAGTACAGCAGCCCATCCATCTCCGGCTTCAGGTTCGGCGGCACCTATAGTTTCAGCAACGAAACCGGCTTCGCGAACAATCGCGCCTACAGCATCGGCGGCCAGTATGTGTATGGCGGTCTGCTGGTGGCCGCCGCCTATCTGCAGGCCGACAATCCCGGCAACGGCCCGAACGGAGCGATCCCCGCCAACGACGCGAACTTCATCGCGGCGCGCATGCGTGTGTTCGGCGGCGGCATCACCTACAGCTTCGGCTCGGCGACGGCGGGCTTTGTCTACAGCAACTCGAACTATCTGAACCCGACCGGCAACGGCTATCTCGGCATCACGCCGCTGGTGCCGCCGGGTGTGCTGCTGAACTCGCTCAAGTATCAGAACTTCGAGGTGAACGGCAAATACCAGATTTCTCCGGCGCTGTTCGTCGGCGCGCAGTACGTGTACACGATGGAGACCTACGACGCGTCGAGCGGCGGCGTGAAACCTCGCATCCACTCGTTCGGGCTGATGGCGGACTACAACCTGTCCAAGCGCACCGACGTCTATATCCAGGGCGAATATCAGCAGGTGACCGGCGATCTGACTTTTTCCAGTCTCGATTACGCGTTCATCCCCGGCACCCAGGCGCCGTCGTCGACCAACCGGCAGGTCGTGGTGCGCGCGGCGATCCGACATAAGTTCTAAGTGCTGCCCAGCGGCGGTGAATCGCCGCGATCCGTCGGGGCACGCGATCGCGGCTCGACCCATGGCACCGCTTTCTTCCCGCTCCCGCGAGGCGCAGAATGCTGTTCGGGGGCGGCTCGTCCCGCGCCTGCGACACAATCCAACGACCTTGGGAATGCACTCCAATGAAGCAACGTCAACTGGGCCGCGAGGGCCCCCGAGTTTCCGCGATCGGCCTCGGCTGCATGGGTATGTCCGATGTCTACGGACCCGCCGACCGCGACGAAAGCATTGCCACGATTCACATGGCGCTCCACGCCGGTATCACGTTGCTCGACACCGGCGACTTCTATGGGATGGGCCACAACGAAATGCTGATCCGCGACGCGCTACAAGGGCGCCAGCGCGAGAACGTGGTGATCAGCGTGAAATTCGGCGCGCTGCGCGATCCGGCGGGCGGCTGGAGCGGCCTGGATGCGCGGCCGGTGGCATTGCGCAATTTCCTTGCTTATACGCTGCGGCGGCTTGGCACTGATTACATCGATATTTACCGGCCCGCGCGGCTCGATCCGGCGGTGCCGATCGAAGAGACGGTCGGTGCGATCGCCGATCTCGTGAAGGCCGGCTATGTGCGGCAGATCGGGCTCTCGGAAGTGGGCGTTCAGACGCTGCGCCGCGCGCACGCAGTCGCGCCGATCGCCGATCTGCAGATCGAATACTCGCTGATGTCGCGCGGCATCGAAGCCGCGATCTTGCCGGTATGCCGGGAACTCGGTATTGGCGTGACGGCTTACGGCGTGCTGTCGCGAGGCTTGCTGAGCGGCACGTGGTCAAAAGAGCGTGGTGCGCAGAAAGATTTCCGCAGCGGCAGCCCACGGTTCCAGGGCGAGAATCTGGAACGCAACCTCGCGCTCGTCGACACGCTGCGTTCGATTGCCGAGGCGCGTGGCACCAATCCGGCGCAATTGGCGATTGCGTGGGCGTTCTCGCGCGGCGAGGACATCGTGCCGCTGATCGGTGCGCGTCGGCGCGCGCAGTTGACCGATGCGCTGGCCGCTGCCGAACTCTCGTTGAGTGACGAGGAACTTGCGCGTATCGAAGCGGCGATTCCGCCGGATGCCGTGGCCGGCGACCGTTACAACGAAGCGCAGATGGCGCATCTGGACAGCGAGCGCGACGCACATTGAGCGAGCGGTGGTGTGGGCGGTTGAATGCATGCACGCGCAGGGGTGGGACATGCGACGCTGCTCATCGTGCTGACGGAATTTGCGCACCGAACTCGCGCGCGATGGCTCGATCAAACGGTATCGCGCTTTCGCCGCCCGGCGTTGCGCGTCGGGTCGACCGTAGGGGATTGACGCAGGTAGCCGGCGTTGGTCGGCCACTCAAGTCAGCGGCGAAAGCACGCCACATCAGCAACCCACCCAAGTCACCCTCCTTTCACGGAGACTTCATGGACAATCGCGCGACGCAGATTCTTCCTCATCATCGTTATGTCTATTCGCTGGGCGCACCGCTTGCCTGTGTGCAAGGCACGATCGCCAAGGTGTTCGCGAGTCCGGAAAATCACCACGGCGCCAATCACCAGCACTTCGTCATCAAGATCGATCAGGTGCTGAAGTTGGAAGGCGGCGCGCAAAACCTCGTGGGCACCGAGGTATTCGTCGCCGTGCGTTTCGGCGACAACGAAGGTCTCGCGCAGGAAATCCCCGGCCTCCAGACAGGGCAGCCCATCGAAGTCCAAGGCGAATACATTCCCGAAGCCAGCGCCTATCCCACCGCGGACAATTCCGATCCCGTTTTGCCGGTGCTGCACTTCACCCATCATCCGGTGGGATATGTGAAGTACGAGGGGCAGTACTACAGCTAGCTTGCATCGAGTCGACGCGGGGCGGCTGCAAGCCGTGGGCCGTTGGCGACCGCTGGGCGTCAAGCACTCGCCGTTGCCTGCGATCCATGTCATTCAAGTTTGGGCGGCGCTCTGCCGTTAAAGCATACGATGTCGTCCGCTCGCAGTGCTCGCGCGTGCGCACGGTCGGACGACCTTATAGCATCAGGCGCGACTGAGTCGCGCGCATTGCCCTGCGATCAGTCGGCGCTGCGTCCAGCCGCGCATCGAGCTGTCGAACCGGGCCTGCGCGGCTCGTATGCGTTGCGCTCGCAACGACGATGGCGCCCCTGGGCAAGATTTGTATCAGAGTGTGTGTGGCGGCGAGTTTTGAGTAGAGCGCACTCTACAATTCGGCTGAATTTTTTAGTCGGCAATCGGGCGCTATGGGCTGCAGCGCAGCCGGTCGCGAGACGCCGGGCGCCGGACATCGGGCAAGTGCTGAAGCGTGGCAGTCGGCGAGGCAACGGTAGGTGCCGCGCGACGCGCGCTGCCGTGCCGAAGCGTTGCGCGCGGCGTCGTCGCCCGACTCGCCCACGACATCGCCGCTTGCGGCCCGCCCACGAATAACGCAGGAGTCGAACAAAGATGGGAAAGTGCTTCGACAGAACGATGATGGCCCGTCTGACCGGGGTGTGTGTCGCGCTGGCGATGAACGCGTGCGCAAACGTAGGGCAGCGGGACGCGCAGAGCAGTGCGGCTGGTCGCGCCGATGTGTCCGGCGTGCCGGCGGCGAGCGCGTCGGTTTCCGATCAAGCGTCGGCGGGCAAGCAGTTGCCGATCGGCGCGAACGAAGGGACGCCGCTCAGGAAAGCGCCGCCGCTCGTCTACCGCGTCAAGCGTGGCGACACGCTGGCGCATATCGCGCAGCGCCATCATTGCAGCGTCAAACAGCTGCAGCTGTGGAACGGACTGAAGGGATCGTCGCGGCTGAAGTTGGGACAGGTGCTGCATGTGGCGTCGCCGGAAACGGTGCGGGCGGTGAGTGCTGCCAACACCGCCAACACCGCCAACACAGTTAAACGAGCCGAGGCACCGAACGCAGCCGGCGCCAACCCAGCCGCAGCCAACGCAGCGGCATCTCCCGCATCGGCCGCTTCGCTCGTCGCCCCGCAAGCGTCATCCTCATCGCCACCCGCGGCGACGGTCCCGGCTCAACCCTCAGCGGCGAGGCCCACTGCCCAGGAGGCGCGCGAAGTCACGCAGCGCACCCTGCGACATGCGAACGGCGTCGCGCTGGCGTGGCCGGCGGGCGGACGCGTGGTCGAAGCGTTCCAGGCGGGCGAAACGCGCGGCATCGAAATCGGCGGCAAGCCCGGCGATCCGGTGCGGGCCGCCGCCGACGGCAAGGTGATGTACGCGGGCACCGGTCTGAACGGCTATGGCAGTTTGATCATCGTCCAGCACAACAAGGACTTTCTCACTGCTTACTCGCATAACCGCAAGCTGCTGGTGAAGATCGGCGACATCGTTCGTCAAGGACAGCAGATTGCGGAAATGGGTGACGAAAACAACTCGCGCGTCTCCTTGGGCTTCGAGTTGCGCCACGACGGCAAGCCGATCGACCCGTTGCCGTATCTGCCGCAAGGGCGCGGTTAATCACGCACCACCGTTCGCAGTCAAGCAAACCACCGCAGCGCCGCGGCGACGATCGCTTCCGGCGCGTCTTCCTGCACCAGATGGCCGGCGTGCGGCACCACCTGGAAGCCTGCTCCGGGTATCGCGGCGGCCAGCTCGCGGCCGCGTTCGAGCGGAATCCATTGATCCTGTTCGCCCCACACAATCTGTACGGGGCAGCGCATATTCGCGTAACGCGCCTGCACTTCGTCGGTGTAGCGCTGGTCCATCTGGGCGATCTGGCGGTAGAACGCGGGTTGGCCGGTCGCACCGAGCCAGGGCGTCACGTAGGGCGCAAGCTCGGCATCCGGAATCTCGCGGGCGATCGCCCCGCGCACGTACGCTTTGACCACCGCTTCGTGAATATACGGCGGCAGCCCGGCGAACGCGTCACCGTGTTCGCGCACATGCTGCACGAATGGGGAGCCCCACGGCGCGAGCGCCACCGGATCGATCAGCGTCAGACTGCGGTATTCGCAGCCGTTGAGCAGATGCGCACGTAAGGACGTCGCCCCACCGAAGTCATGTGCGACGACGTCCGGGCTTGCGAGCTTCCAGTGCGCCAGCAGCTCTGCGAGCAACAGATTCTGAATGCCGAGAGAGACGTCCTGTCGGTCGCGCTGCTCCGACTGGCCGTAGCCCAGCAGGTCGTAGTAATAGACGGTGCGCACCGACGCGAGGTGCATGGCGATCCGATGCCATACATAGGACGAGAACGGTGTGCCGTGAACCAGCACCAGCGGCGGACCGTTGCCGGTCACGTTGTAGCGCACGGTTTGATCGCGGAACGTATAGTGTTCGGGGAGCGGCCAGGCTTGCATGGCGGTGAGCATCGCAACGAGGTCCGCTTACCTTAGCAGGGATACGGATGGCGCGCTGCCCGGCTTCTCGTAGGGACACTCGGAGGGCATGAACATCTCCCGTAGAAGCTCACCTTTCTTTTACTCAGCATAACCAGGTAAGTCAGCAAACGCGGCCGTCGAACGCGTGGCTCAATTGCGCACACCGCCCGCACTGTTGCGGGTCGAAGATGGAATCGTCCCAATCCAAGTGCTTTTCGCGTTGTCTACCGTAGAGATGTCGGGTGATCCATCCACCGCAAGCGACTGCGGTGCGTCAGGCGTGTTGCTCGATCGCTCGGAATCGTGCGTTTTCAACGGTGAGGAAATCCGGGAGCGGGCGGCGCCCGCGCCGCCGCGCTTGCCACCTTACTTTGTCTGCACGCCGCGCAACAGTTGCGACACCTGGCCATGATGATGCAGGATCGCGGGGTCGGCCTGCAACAGCGTCAGGTAGCGCGGCAGAAACATGTTGTCGGGCAGATCGGGCGAGAAGAGACCGGTCACGGCTTCCACTGCGGCGATGCGGTCGCGGGCATCGGCTTCCTTGTCGTCGAGGATCTCGTCGACGCTCGCAATGACCGTGGAGAGCGGCGTGAGCCAGCGGAACCCGGAACCATTGATCAGCACCTGCAAAAAGGCGGCGGGCGTCACGGGACCGAACTCTTTCTCATACATTGCGCGCTCATGATCGAGGATGGCCTTGTGCAGCGCCAGCAGCGGTCGCCGAATGTCCGAGAGGAACTGAGTGCATTGCTGGTCGTTCATGGTGCTGCTCCTTCCGAGTGTCTGGCCAGATCGAGCCGGGCAATCGGCTCGCGTCCATGGGGCGATGCGGCGATGGTAACGCATCGATCGAATTCCGTTTGAACCTTGCGCGAGGCAGGCTCCGGCGTGTACGGGGCGCGAGCCGGCGGCACCCCCTCACGGCAAACTTCTTTGTCCACGGCTACAATCTGCGCGGTTCATTCTCGGCCATGCAGGCCGGCTTCATCCGCCATTGCAATAGCACTGCAAGGCGACGTCGGCCATGCGTTTGCCGGCGCGAAGTCACGCGTGGACGCCGTGTATCAGCAGCCGTTTCTCGCGCACGCCACGATGGAGCCGGTCAACTGCACGGTGCACGTGCGCGCCGACGGCTGCGAAATCTGGCTCGGCTCGCAAGTGCCGACGCGCGTGGTGGATGCGGCGGTCGCGGTCACGGGCCTGCCCGCCGGGAAAATCGTCGTGCATAACCATCTGATCGGCGGCGGCTTTGGCCGGCGGCTCGAAGTCGACATGGTCACGCAGGCGGTGAAGGTCGGCAAGCAGGTGCAGGCGCCGGTGAAAGTGGTGTGGACGCGCGAGGAAGACATCCAGCACGACATGTACCGGCCGTACTATTACGACAGGATTTCCGCCGGCCTCGACGCCAACGGCAAGCCGGTCGCGTGGCAGCATCGGATCGTCGGTTCGTCGATTCTCGCGCGCTTCGCGCCGCCCGCGTTCAATAACGGGCTCGACCCCGACGCCGTGCAAGTGGCCGCGAACCTGCCGTACGACCTGCCCAACCAGTTGATCGACTACGTGCGCGAGGAACCGCATGCGGTGCCCACCGCGTTCTGGCGCGGGGTGGGGCCGACGCGCGGCACCTTCGTGGTGGAGAGTTTCGTCGACGAACTTGCCGCGCAGGCGCAGATCGATCCCGTCAAGTACCGGCAGGATCTGTTGGGCACAACCCCGCGCGCGCTGAATGTGTTGAATATCGCCACACAAGCCGCGAACTGGGGCAGCGCGCTGCCCAAGGGACCCGAGCGTGGCGTGTCGGTGAGGCATGCATTCGGCAGCTTCCTCGCGATCGTCGCCGAAGTCGCGGTCGATCAGGGCGAGGTCGCGGTGAAGCGTGTCGTGTGCGCGGTCGACTGCGGGATGGTGGTCAATCCGAACACGATCGAAGCGCAGATGCAGGGCGGCATCATCTTCGGCATCACGGCGGCGCTTTTTAGCGAGATCACGATCAAGGACGGCCGCGTCCAGCAGAACAACTTCACGGACTACCGGATGCTGCGCATCGACCAGACGCCGCCAGTCGACGTGCATATCGTCAAAAGTAGCGAGGCGCCCGGCGGGATCGGCGAACCCGGTACGGCGGCGCTCGCGCCCGCCTTGACCAACGCGATTTACGCGGCCACCGGCAAGCGGCTGCGGCAATTGCCGGTTGGCAGCCAGTTGAAAACCGCCTGACGGGAGGCCGCACACGGAAAACCGTACGCGAAAGAAGAGAGCGGCAACGCGAACTGCAGCGCAACGCGTTGGGCGGATATCAACGTTGCGAAGCCAGTTCAACCGTGCACAACATGGTTGCCGCTTCTTTTCGGATGCGCGCAGGCCGAAGACACCTCGCGCACGTCCACTTCTCAGCGATGCTGTCCGACCTTCTGCCGCTTTTCGAGCACCCGCGCGTACCATGTCAGCGGGAAGCACATCGCGAAGTAGATCATCGCGACCATTCCGTAGATCGGAAATGGCCGGAACGCGGCGTTGGTGATCATCGTGCCGGTCTTGGTCAGTTCGGTGAAGCCGATGATCGAGGCGAGCGCCGTGCTTTTCACCACCTGTACGAGAAAGCCGACCGTCGGCGCAACGGCGATCTTCAGCGCCTGCGGCCACACGATGTAGCGCAACTGTTGGCCGAACGTCATGCCCAGGCTCGCGCCCGCGGCCCACTGGCCGCGCGGCACGGCTTCGACGCAGCCGCGCCAGATGTCGACCAGATACGCGCTCGTATAAAGCGTCAACGTGACGGTCGCCGCAACCCATGGCGACACGTCGACGCCGAGCAACGGCAGGCCGAAAAACGCGAGAAACAGCTGCATGAGCAGCGGCGTGCCCTGAAACACTTCCACATACAGCACAACGATGCGGCGCAGCCACGCGATCGGCGACACGCGCATCGCGAGCAGCAGCAGCCCGACCAGACCGCCGCCGACGAACGCGATCAACGACAGCAGCACCGTCCAGCGGGCCGCGAGCAACAGATTGCGGCCAATGTCCCACAGCGTGAATTCGATCATGATGAGCGCTCCGTCGGCAGGGTGCGCGCGCCGCGCCAGGCGAGGCGCCCGCGCCAGCTGCGCGGCGCACTGCCGTTGCCGCGCGCGACACGGCCTGCGAACAGCCCGCGCCCGAAGCGGTTGAGGATCTGCCGCAGCACGATCGACATCAGCAGATAAGTCGCGGTGATGATCAGGTAGCTCTCGAACGAACGGAAGTTGCGCGACTGGATGAAGTTGGCCGCATACGTCAGATCGGGCACCGAGATTTGCGAGACCACCGCCGAGCCGAGCATCACGATCAGCACCTGGCTCAGCAGCGCGGGAAACACGTTGGCGATCGCCTGCGGCAGCACGACGTAGCGGAACACCTGCCGCCCATGCAGGCCGAGCGCCTGCGCCGCCTGCACCTGGCCGCGCGAAATGGAGTCGATGCCGGCGCGCACGATCTCGATCGCGTACGCGCCGAGGTTGACGGTCATTGCAAGAATCGCGGCCTGGATTTCGTCGATATGGATGCCCAGGCTCGGCAAGCCGAAGAACACGAAGAACAGCTGCACGATGAACGGCGTGTTGCGGATCAGCTCCACGTAACTCGCCACCACCCAGCGCGCCCATTTCGGCCCGGCCACCGCGATGCTCGCGCCGCCGATTCCGACGAGGCCGCCGAGCACCGTGGACAGCGCGGTGAGCCCGAGCGTCACGGCGGCGCCGCGCACGAGCATCCCCGCATAGAGGCCGAAGCCGCTGAAATCGAACGCATAGGTCATGGCGTCGCGCTCATCGTGAGGTCAAACTCCGCTTGAACAAATTAAAGATCCGCGGGCAGCGGCGCGCGCAGCCATTTCTGCGAGATCGCGTTCATCGTGCCGTCCTTGCGGGCCTTGGCGATCGTTTCGTCGACTTTCTGTTTCAGGCGCGGCTCGTTCTTGTTCAGCCCGACGTGATCCGGCGAGCTGAAGAGCGAAAACTTCTGCTCCGGATCGTTCGCCGGATGACGCGCGAGTATCGTGGCGCCGACGTCGTTGCCCACTACCATCAACTGTACCTGACCAGAAAGAAACGCCGAAATTGCGCCGTTCGGATCGTCGAAACGTTTGATGTTGGCCGAGGGCGGTGCGATCTTGGTCACGCTCAGGTCTTCCAGCGTGCCGCGCGCGACCGAGATGGACTTGCCGCCGAGGTCGGCGGCGCTCTTCACGGGCAGCGACTTCGGGCCGAACACGGCCAGATAGTAAGGCGCGTACGGCTGCGAGAAGTCGATCACCTTTTCGCGCTCCGGCGTCTGGCCCACCGACAGCAGCATGTCCGCCTTGTGGTCGGCGAGGTAGGCCATGCGATTGTCGCCCGTCACCTGCACGAGTTCGACTTTCGCGTTGAGCGTCTTGCCGATCAGGTTGGCGACGTCGATGTCGTAGCCCATCGGCTTCATGTCCGGACCGATCGAGCCGAACGGCGGATAGTCCTCGAACACGCCGATGCGCACCGTGCCCGACTTGGCGATGGTGTCGAGCGCATCGGCATGCGCGGCCGACGGCAGTGCGCAAAGCACGCCCGCGCCGGTGAAGGCGAGCGCGGCGGCGAGGGTGGCGAACACGCGGCGGGTCTGCGAGTGAGCAACGGGGCGCTGATTCATGATGTGTCCTCTGTCGAAAAGCGTAGGAAGCGTGGGTCTGTAAATGGTACGTGGTAAGCAGGCGGTAAGCGGGCTCGATGCGGTTGCGCTCGATCTTATCAATGTGTGCGCGCCGCGATCAGCTTGCACGCGTGCGGGGGCAATTCGGCGAGCACCGGCATGCCCAGCGTGAGCCCCGGTGTTTCGCGCGGGGTGGTCGCAGCCGTCAGCGTGAAGCCCGCACAATCGATCGTCGCTTCGAGCGACGCGCCCACGTCGCGAATGAACGTGACCGTGCCGGCGAGCCGATTCGATCCGGCGGCCCCGGCGGTGGCCGAAGCGCTCGACGCCGTCTTCACGCAAATATCTTCCGGCCGGATCAGCAAGCGGATCGCACTGCTGGCGTCCGGCACGCGCGCGCTCTGCGCGAGCGCGATACGCCGGCCGCCCGGCAAGCTGACGGCGCCACCGCCCTCGTACGTGACGGGCAGGATATTACCCAAACCAATGAAGTCGGCGACGAATTCGCTGACCGGATCGCGATAAATGTCGAGCGGCTTGCCGACCTGCGCGATGCGGCCTTTCTCCATTACGACGATTTCATCGGCCATCGTCATCGCTTCGCGCTGGTCGTGCGTGACCATGATCGTCGTGATGCCGAGCCGTTGTTGCAGCAGCCGGATTTCCACCTGCATCGCTTCGCGCAGCTTGGCGTCGAGCGCGGAGAGCGGCTCGTCGAGCAGGAGCAGCTTCGGCTGCGAGGCGATGGCGCGCGCAATCGCCACGCGCTGACGCTGGCCGCCCGAGAGCTGTGTGACCGGCCGGTTCGCCATGTGCGGCAACTGGATCAGCTCGAGCAGTTCGGCGACGCGCTGCGTCCGCTGGTCCTTGGCCGTCTTGCGCAGCTTCAGCGGATACGCGACGTTCTGCGCGACGGTCATGTGCGGAAACAGTGCGAGCGACTGGAACACCATCCCGAAGTCGCGCTGGTTGGCCGGCAGCCGCGTGATGTTGCGGCCCGCGAAATGAATGCTGCCCGAACTCGGCGTCTCCAGCCCCGCGATCATCCGCAACAGCGTGGTCTTGCCGCAGCCGGACGGGCCGAGAAAGCACACCAGCTTGCCGTCGGGCACGCTCAGGTCGACGCTGTCGACGGCATGCGCGGCGCCGAAGCGGCGGGTCACGGCCTGCAAGGTCAGATGGGTCATCGGATGCTCCAGCAAAGTGACGCCGTGCGCGCGCGCAGCGGTGGGAATGAGCGGCGCGCTCAAAGTGCGACCCCTTCGTCGCCGATCAGCTTTTCGAGCAGCCAGATCAGCGCAAAGTCGATCCCGACGATGACGACGGCGAAACAGAACACGGTCGGATCGAGCGAGGATACCGTGCGGCTGTAGAGCCACACCGGCAGCGTCATCGTGTCGATGCCGTACAGGAAGAAGGTCACCGTGAACTCGTTGAACGAGACGATGAACGCGAACAGCATGCCGGCGAGAATGCCAGGACGCATCAGCGGCAGGATCACGTCGACGAGCGCGCGGGTGGGACTCGCGCCCATCACGCAGGCGGCTTCCTCGAACTCCGGGCCGATGGAGGCGACCGACGCCGCGCAATTTTTCACCGTGAACGGCAGCGCCAGGATCACATGCGCGATGATCAGGCGGAACACGCCCAGTTCGACCGGCAGCACATTGAACACCAGCAGCAGTGACAGCCCGAGCATCACCAGCGGATAAACGAGCGGCAGCGCCACCAGCTGTTCGACCGCGGGTTTGCCGCGAAAGCGGTAGCGGCTCAATGCGTACGCGGCGGGGACCGAGACGAGGGTGGCGATGACCATCGTCGAAAGGGCGACGACGAGGCTCGTGGTCAAGGCGGCGCCCATCGACAGCGAGTCGCTCGCATCCGGCGAGACGAAGCTGTGCCATGCGGCGCGATACCAGTGCAGGCTGTATGCGTGCGGCGGAAATTCGAGCGTGTCGGCCGCGCTGAACGACATCGTGATCATCGTCAGAATGGGCAGCGCCGCGAGAAACAACACCAGCGCGGCGCACAGCGCGGTGGCGCGGCCGAGCTGCCCTGGCATCGTGTTCGAGATACGCGGCAAGAGCGGAAAGCGCGGCAGACGCGGCGAATCTCCCGGCAAGCGCGGGGTGGGAAGCGGCGTGCTCATGCGTGGGGCTCCTCGGCAAGACGCTGCGTGCGGCGCACGAGGCGCTGCGACACCGCCATCACGACAAGCGTGGCGATCATCAAAACGACACCCGATGCGGAGGCCGCCGGCCAGTTCAGCAACGGTGCGACCTGGTCGTGGACCAGCACGGCGAGCATCGGCACGCGCCGACCGCCGAGCAGCAACGGCACCGCGAACGCGCTTGCGTTATAAGCGAACACCAGCAGCGCGCCGGACACGAGGCCCGGCATCGCGAGCGGCAACAACACATGACGCAGCGTTTGCCAGCGGGATGCGCCGAGCGTCGCCGCGGCTTCTTCGTAGGCGTTCGAGACGGCGCGCATCGCGCTGGAAAGCGGCAGCACGGCGAGCGGAAACGCGGTCTGGATCAAACCGAGCAATACCCCATGCTCGCGATACAGCCACATCACCGGACGCTGCACGAGGCCGCTCGCAAGCAACGCATGATTGAGCAGCCCAGCCGGGCCGAGAATGATCAGCCAGCCGTAGCCTTGCAGCAGCAGATTGACGAGCAGCGGCAGCAGCACGCCGGCGAGCAGCAGACGGCGCGAGAGCCGCGACTTCGTGCGCGCCATGGCCAGCGCGACCGGAATCGCTAGCACTACCGCGCAGACCATGCTCTGAAACGCGAGCCGCAACGTAAGCCACAGCGACTTGATGAAGTAGCCGTCGAGCAGGTCCGCGTAGTTTTGCAGCGTGAAGCCGCGCCACTCGTTGCCGGGCGCGCCGAAGCTCATGCGCAGCACGACCAGCGCGGCCGCGCCGAGCAGCGCGAGAAACAGCAGGATCGGCGTGAGCAGCAGCCACGGCCGCGCCTTCGCCAGCAGAGCGGCGGCGGGTTGTTCGGGCGGCATGCCAGGCGCCGCGCCCAACTGCGCGGGGGACTCCAGAGCCGGCTGCGACGCCGCCGAAGCCCGCCGCGAAAAGCGCGCAAGCATCGCTGTCATGCCGCGAAGATTTCGGTGTAGCGCTTGATCCATGCCGGTTGCACGATGGCGAGCGCCTTGTCGTCATGTAGCACGGCCTTCTCGGCGATCTGCTGCGGGCTCGGCACGAACGCGCGGCTGGCGGCCGGAATCACCGCCTTCGAATTGACCGGGCCGTTCAGCACGTCGGCGGCCATGCGGCCTTGCACGCCCGCGTCGAGCGAATGATTGATGAACGCGTGGATCAGATCGCTGTCGCCCGGATGCGATTTGGGGATCACCGTGAACATCAGCTGCGTGGCGAAGCCTTCCTTCATTCCATAGGTCACGCCCATCTTGTATTCCGGCTTGCGGATCTGGTCGGGGAAAAAGGCCGGGGAATAGATGCCGCCGATATCCAGCGAGCCCGTGCGAAACAGGTCGGCCACCTGGTTCGGGTTCTCGCCGAGCGTCATCACGTGGTCTTTGAGCTGCATCAGCTTCTTGAAACCCGGCTCGATGTTCTGTTGCGAGCCGCCGTTCATCTTCGCGGCGATGATCGCGAGGTCCACCGCTTCGGCCCATTCGGGCGGCGGCAGGAACACGCGGCCCGCGTACTTCGGGTCCCACAGCGCTTCGTACGAGGTCGGCGCGTTCTTGATGGTCGCCGTGTTGTAGATCAAACCGTCCGACCACAACAGATAACCCACGCCGAAGCCGTTGGCGCCCGTGCGGTATTGCGGCGCGACGTCCTTGAGATTCGGCAGCTTGTCCAGATCGGGCTTCATCAGCAGACCCGCGTCGCCGAGACCCGCCGCGCCGACGCCGGCGAGCGTGATCACGTCGTAGGTCGGGCGCTCGCCCGCCGCCTTGACCTTGGCGACCATGCCGGAGGTGCCGTCGGCGCGATCGGCGATCACCTTGGCGCCCGTCTTCGCGGTGAAGCTGGCGGCGATGTTGCGCAGCGCGGCGGCACCGGTGTCGTCCGACCAGGTCAACAGACGCAGCGTCTTGCCGCTGAAGTTCTGCTCCTGGGCGCGCAGGTTGATGAAGGGCATCGGCAGTGTGGACGCCGCCAGCGCGGTGCCGATCGCCTTGATGACCTGCCTTCTGGCCAGTTTGATGTCTTGCATGGCGGTCTCCTGTGATGAACGCCTGTTGCCTGATGAGATTCGCTAGTGACCGCTGCCGCTGCGCCGCTGATTTCGCTGCCGGGCGTTGCCGCTTGTCCGCTTGTCGTCGCTTGTCGCAGCTTGTTGCCGCTCGGTCGCTTGTTGCCGGCTCCCGCGTTGCCTGCCGGATGGGCCGCGCGTTGATGCACTGTAGGTTTGTCAAAATCCCTCAACAAACGAAATATGCGCATGGCCGGCATGACGGAAGCTCATGCTTCGGTGCTTGAGCGACGGGCGACGCCGGTGCGGTGCATCACGCGGGAGCGCCGGTTCAGCAGCGCGTACGGGTTAACGTCCATGCATGACGCGCCGCTGCGATTGCCATCGAGCCATGAGGAAAGCTCGGTTCTGGTGCGGCGGATGGAGGGGTGCGCTCCGAGCCGGTGCAAAAAGGGCTTGTGAGCGCTGGAGTTCGCCCGGCGCCATGAGCCGAACGCATGCGCACTGATGTGTCTGGCTCTCGTATGGCCAGTGCCGATCGCGTATCCTGTAGGCTTGGCGGGCTGACTGGCGCGTCGCTTCGCGCCGCCCGTTCGATGACTTTTTCTGATTCCGGATACCCCGATGCGACGCCTTCCGCCGCTCAACGCACTGCAGATTTTCGAGACCGTTGCGCGCCATCGGAGCTTTACGCGCGCCGCCGATCACCTATGCCTGACGCAAGGTGCGGTGAGCCGGCAGATCATCGCGCTCGAGGACTACTACAAATTCCCGCTCTTCAGGCGACACGCGAAAGGCCTGACGCTGACCGCCGAAGGCGAGATGCTGTTGCCCGCGGTCAAGGAGAGCTTTGCGCGCATCGAGGAGATTTCGCTGCGGCTGACGCGGCAGCGCACCGATCTGGCGCTGAAGGTGCCGACCTGCGTGATGCGCTGGATGCTGCCGAAAATCATGCGCTTCCAGGCCGAGTATCCCGACTTGCATGTGCAGATCACCACGACCTGGCAACACGCCGTCGATTTCCAGAGCGAGCCGTTCGACGCCGCGATTGTCTACGCGTCCTCGCCCGGCGCGGACGTGCAGACCGTGCCGTTGTTCGAGGAGCGGTTGACGCCGGTATGCGCGCCCGAGTTGCTGCAGGACAAGCCGCTCGCGCAGTTGGCGGACCTCGCGCACCACACGCTGCTGCATCCCACGCGCGATCATCGCGACTGGAAGATGTGGCTCGCCAAGGTGGGCGAGACCGATCCCGTCGACGCCGCCGCGATCGACGCCGAACATGGCCCGAGCTTCGATACGCTCGACATGGCGACCAACGCCGCGTTGCAGGGCTTCGGTGTCGCGATCAGCGACCTCGCGCTGATCGACGAGGATGTCGCGGCGCGGCGGCTGGTGCGGCCGTTCGATACGGTGCTCAAGACCGGCTGGCGCTACTACTTCATCTATCCGGACTCGGTCGCGCATCAGCAGAAGCTGAATCTGTTTCGCGACTGGATCGCGGCGCACTGGCAGGACTAGCGCTGCGCCTGACATGCGGGGCAGCGCGCCGCCCGCCGCGTCAGGGCGCGAACGACAGAAACAGATAGGCCGCGAACAGCGACAGATGCACGGCGCCTTGCAGAATCGTCGTGCGTCCGGTGCTGAGGGTGAGCGTGCCGACCACCAGCGTCAGCGCGAGCAAGACGGTCTCCTTGCCGTCGATGCCGAGCACGAGCGGCTGCCCCGTGTACAGGAACACGCCGGCGACGGTCGGAATGGTCAGGCCGATACTCGCCAGCGCCGAACCGAGCGCGAGATTCAGGCTGTTCTGCAAGCGGTCCGCGCGCGCCGCGCGCACGGCGGCGAGGCCTTCGGGCAACAGCACCAGCGCCGCAATGATGATCCCGACCACCGCCGGCGGCGCGCCGGCATTGTGCACCGCGCCTTCGACGACCGGCGACAGCACCTTCGCGAGCAGCACCACGGCGACGAGGCACACCGGCAGCAGCACGCCGCTCGCAAGCGCGAGGCCGGCGCTGGGCGGCGCGGCATGCACCTCTTCGTCGGGCACGCCGGCGAGGAAGTAGTCGCGATGGCGCACGGTCTGCACGAACACGAACACGCCATACAGCACGAGCGACGAAATTCCGGCAAACGCCAGTTGCGAAGCCGATAGCACTGGACCCGGGCTGGTGGTCGTGTAGTTCGGCATGACCAGCGTCAGCACGGACAACGACGCGAGCACGGCCAGCGCGGCGGCCGCGCCGCGGCTCTGAAAGTCCTGCTCCCGATGGCGGATGCCACCCACCAGCAGGCAAAGTCCGACGATCCCGTTGCACACGAGCATCACCGCCGCGAATACGGTGTCGCGTGCGAGGCCGGCCTTTTCGGGGCCGGACGTCAGCATCACCGACACGATCAGCGCCACTTCGATCACCGTCACGGCGACTGCCAGCACCAGCGTACCGAACGGCTCGCCGACCCGATGGGCGACGACTTCCGCGTGATGTACCGCGGTGAACACCGCTGCGCACAACGCCGCGCCGACTAGCGCGAGCAGTAGCGCATTGCCCGGCATTGCATAAGCGGCGCCGAGCACGACCCACGCGATCACCGGCGCGGCAATGGTCCAGAGGGGCAAGGCGGGCGAGGGTGCGGACATGCGGGCTTCCTTTGGACGGCTTGTCGAGGACGCGGACGGCGCGGCAATGCCCCGCGATTGTGGGGCGAATGGTTAAACCAACGTGTCAGGAATGCGCCGTAACACGTTGGTTATAAGCGGCGTCGATCACGTTTTGACGGCAGAATCCTGGCTGACGTCATGATGCTGCAGTCGCCGAGCCCGCCGTGCGATGCAAGGAAAGAAGTGTCGTGAAGAAAGCGCATCCGCGCAGAACTGCGTGCGGGGAAGAACGGATGTGGTTTCGATGGCAGGCGATTGCATCGCGCCGGCCGATTCCCGGATGCGGTGCCGGACCAACCGGTTCGGCACCGCATCCTGGGGCGCCGATGCCGCACAGTCGGACATGGGCGCCCCAAGGGTTTGCTCTACAGTTAAGCTACTCGATTACTGACCGCCTTCGGTACGAACCGTCAGTGCGTTCTTGACCGACTTCACGCCCTCAACGCCTTGCGCTGCTTGCGTTGCCAGCTCGATCTGCGACTGGTCCGGCACCGAACCGGCCAGAGTCACGTCACCACCGCGCGCGCGCACGGTGATGTTCGCGACGCTCACGCCCTTCGTCTTGGCGAGCGCGCTGCGGACTTTGCGTTGCAAGGCGCGGTTGCTTGCCTTGGTCTGCTTGGCCGTCGGCGCCGCCGTGGTGGCCGCCGGCGCGGCAGCGTCGCTGCTTTGCGCATAGGCATTGAGGGACGCCAGAACGATCAGCGCGCCGCCGATCAACTTCATTGCCGGTAATGTCTTCATTCAACTTCTCCTATTGTCATAAGTCCGCACCCGCGGACCGCAACCGTCTGCTACACCAACGAGTAAAACCGGTGAGGTCCGAATGGAACGGTAGTATTGGCCGTGCGAAACTTTGTGCCTCGATACCCGTCGGGGCACGCACAAGCGTGCGCAACCCCGTGAAGGCTGGGCTACCGGCCGCAAAGAACAATACAGCAATTAGTGCCATGTTGAAGCCAGGCTATCCGGAAATGATGCATCGACACAACGAATAGACTGACCAACGCAGGGCGACGGCGGGATATAGCTATTTGACGTTCGTTTTTCGTTGTCTTTAATGCGCTTTGGTCGCGGCTTTCCCAACTTCTGGGAATGGTGCATCGGTCACGGCTCAACGGAGTCCAGTGTCACCGGAAGAGCACGCTTGTGACGGGTCGCCGTGTAAAAGCGATGAATGGTGGTGAACACTTCGTCGCTCACCGGCTTGCCTTCCAGGAAGTCGTCGATGTTTTCGTAGCTGATGCCGTAGCTGTCCTCGTCGGGCTTTTGCGGCGTCAGCGATTCGAGGTCCGCCGTCGGCACCTTGTACGCAAGGCGCGTTGCCGCGCCCAATGCGAGGGCCAACGTGCGTACGCGCCGCTTTGTCAGACCCGACAGAGGCAGGATGTCGGCGCCGCCGTCGCCGTATTTCGTGAAGAAGCCCATTAGCGACTCGGCCGCATGGTCGGTGCCGATCACCACACCCACTCGCGCTCCGGCGATCGCATATTGCGCGATCATCCGTTGCCGGGCCTTGATGTTGCCGAGCACGAAGTCCTCCTGAAAGTCGTCGACGTATTGCACGTTGCCGCGCTTGAGCGAGAACAGCATCGCGTCCGACGGGTCCTTGATATTGACCGTGAACATCTCGTCCGGACGGACGAATTCCAGCGCGAGCGCGGCGTCTTCCTCGTCGCGCTGGTTGCCGTACGGTAGGCGCACCGCCACGAACTTCGCCTCATAGCCGCGTGCGCGAAGGCGCTCCACCGCAAGCTGCGCGAGGCGGCCGGCAGTGGACGAATCCACGCCGCCGCTGATGCCGAGCACGTAAGTGCGAAGCCCCTGCGAAACGAGATAGTCGCAAAGGAAAGTGACGCGTCGTTCCCGCTCCGTGTCGACGTCGAACTCCTGCGAGACGCCTAGTTCGCGAATGATGGCCTGTTGCCAGGCATTCCTCTCTGTGGCAGGTGGCAGAGTCATGGCGTAGTCCTCTCAGAGTTTTCCCGCCGCGCGCGCGGGAGTTGGTTGAAGTAATGCTCGATGCGCGAGAGCGCGTACAGCGCGGCCGCCGAACGGACGTCGTTCCGGTTGCCCGAAAAATGCCGGGTTTCCGCGAAGGTGCGCAGCTCGCCGTAGCGGTTGCGAAACGACCACGCGAAGCATTGTGTACCGGCCGGCGGACCGCCCTGCGGCGCGCTGTCCGCGAGTCCCGTATTGGAGACCGCCACGTCGGCACAGCAGCCTTCCTGGCGAAGCGCGCCTTCCGCCATTTCGCGGGCGACTTCTTCGCTCGTCAGGCCAGATTTTTCCATCGTCGTTTCCCTGACGCCGAGAAAGCCGGCTTTGCCCGATGGCGAATAACTCACGAAGCCGACGTCCAGGCACGCGCCGCTGCCCGGCACGCTCGCGAGGTAGGAGGCAATCTGGCCACCGGTGCAGGATTCGGCAGTGGCCAGTTTCAGGCCTCGCGATGTGAGAAAAGACACGGCTTGCATGGGAATATTCATGAATGCCTCCAGCAGGGAGCCTGTTGATGTGTTTGCGCGGCAAGTGCGATGGGAGTGGTAAGGGACTAGCAAGGAGCGATCCGCGCACCGCGCACCGCGCGGCGTGCTGCCGTGCTGCCGTGCTGCATGCGTCTGCCTTTGGCCGCGAACGCCCGAGCCTGCGGCGGTAGCCGGCTGTACATCTGGCGGGCCAGTTCGCGGCACACCCGTTGCTCACGACCGGTTGCTGTAACCCGTTGTACTGCCCGCGGCGCTCGAGCATTCCCGGTCCTTGCGCGCCGGACCGGTGTACTGACGAAGACGCTTCGAGACCGCCATCCCCGTTTGCCCGTTCGACGGGTAAGCCTAACTTTGGAGCACGAAATGAGAGCCCTTTGCTGGCACGGCAAGAAGGATGTCCGCGTGGATAATGTCCCGGACCCGACCATCGAGCATCCGCGCGATGCCATCATCAGGGTCTCGAGCTGCGCGATCTGCGGCTCGGATCTTCATCTGTTCGACGGCTTCATGCCGACCATGAAATCGGGGGACATCCTCGGGCATGAGTTCATGGGCGAAGTGATGGAAGTCGGCGCCGGCAACCAGCGTCTGAAAGTGGGCGACCGCGTCGTGGTGCCGTTCACGATATCGTGCGGCGAATGTTATCAATGCCGGCGCGGCTACTTTTCGGTTTGCGAGCGCTCCAACCGGAACAAGGAAATGGCGGACAAGGTCTTCGGCCATACCACCGCCGGCCTGTTCGGCTATTCGCATCTGACCGGCGGTTATCCGGGCGGGCAGGCGGAGTACGTGCGCGTGCCGTATGCCGACGTCACGCCGGTCAAGATTCCCGACGGCTTGACGGACGAACAGGTGCTGTTTCTCGGCGATATCTTCCCGACCGGCTGGCAGGCGGCGGTGCAATGCGACATCGAACCCACGGATACGGTTGCGATCTGGGGCGCGGGTCCGGTGGGGCAGTTCGCGATCAGAAGCGCCATCCTGCTCGGCGCGAGGCAGGTGATCGCGATTGACCGCGTGCCGGAACGGCTCGAAATGGCGAAAGTGGCCGGGGCCATACCGATCAATTTCGACGACGAGAGTGTGCTTGAGCGCCTGAAGGAGCTTACTCAGGGCAACGGACCTGAAAAATGTATCGACGCTGTCGGTATGGAGTCGCATGCAACGCGCTCGCTGGATGCGATCTATGACCGCGCCAAGCAGGCCGTGATGCTCGAAACTGACCGGCCTCATGTATTGCGCGAGATGATTTACGTGTGTCGTCCCGCAGGAATTCTGTCCATTCCGGGTGTGTACGGCGGATTGATCGACAAGATTCCGTTCGGCGCGGCGATGAACAAAGGGCTCACGTTCCGCATGGGCCAGACTCACGTGAATCGCTGGACCGATGACCTGTTGCGCCGGATCCAGGAAGGGCAGATCGATCCGTCGTTCGTCATCACGCACACGGTGTCGCTGGACAAGGGACCGCAGATGTACAAGGTCTTTCGTGACAAGGAGGACGGGTGTGTGAAGGTGGTACTGAAGCCGTAGTCAATTTGCCTGTCGATCGACTCGGCGCCGGCTGCCATGCGTGACAGTGCGCCGGGTCATGGGTCCGGGTGCTCCCTAGGCAAACGCACACGAGCGGCGCGCGGGCCGCCGTGTGTGCAAGTCAAAAAGTCAGATAGTCTTTTTGCCGATCTCATCGGTGCCCGTGGTTCGCTCGGTTCCTTCCACACGTTCGACCTTGACATCCGTACCGCGTACTGTGTCACTGATCGTTTCGGTGCGCTCGCTGGTTTGCTTGCCGACCACCACTTCCTCGACGACCCGCGCTGTCTTCGCTACCACCGCCTGCTCCGCAGTTTCGCGAACTTCGACGGAACCTTCTTTCAGATCGGCCGCCGTTGCAGGGCGATCGACCGCGCGTCGTTCGATCGTCGCGTGTTCCTCGCGCAGGTTGACCGATTCACTGACCGGCGTTTCCGTGACACGTGAATAGACACGCACGCCGCCCGTCGATACCTCGCGCTTGCCGACCTCCAGCGACTCCTGCACAACCGGGAACGCTTGACGTTCGGCGGCGATCTGTTCCGCGGTGTAAGGCGGCGCATTGCGGTCGTATTCGCTATAGCCGGTGTTGCGCCATTGCGCGACGCGCGAGTCGATGTCGATCGCGCCGGCGGCGGACAGCGCCGCGCGCACCCGTTCGATAGCCGACTCATCCCTCACTTCGATCGTGAGCAATGCGCCGCCGCGCCGCACGGCTTCCTGGTAGTGGCCTGTCTCCTCGGGGCGGTCGTCGTCGCCGAACAGACGCTTGAAGAAGTGCTCGATGCGGGCCAGTGCCCCTTCGTGCGGCTCGCCCGTGATGGGGCCTGTGGTCGCGCTGTCCGGTGTGACGTCAGTGCTCGCAGATGCCGCCCCGGGCGCGAGCGCCGCGTCGTCCCCAACGTGCAGTTGCATGTCCGCGCGCGCCACGCCTTCTGCTTCGAGGCGGCTTTGCGCGCTCTGTGCCTGCTCGAAAGAATCGAATACGCCGATGATAGTGTGAGTCATTGCAGTCTCCGTGAAGGGATGGGCCTACGCGAGCCGGAAGTGAAACGCGTGACGCCGGGGCGCGCAACGGCCGTACCCGAGGGCACTAGTCCGGGTCCTTCTCCGGTTTCCATTGACCGTCTGCACCTTCACGGCGCTCGACGACCAATTCTTCGGACGCCAAAACAATCTGGCGCACCACTTCCTGCTGCGATTCGGTCGTGGTGATGTGCACCTCTTCTTTCAACGTGAGTTGCAGTTTTACCACCGGCACATATTCGAAGACGGGAACGATCAGCGTGTCGCCTTCGCGGCGGGGCTCGAAGCGCTCTTCGACGGGCCGGTTGATCGCCACGCGCCGGACTTCTACATGCTGGCTATGCAGGGGCACCGAAACCGGCTGCAGTTCCTCGTGGACGACCTTGCGAACGCGCACTGAGCCGGTCTCGACAGTGTCGGCGCCGACTTCGAGCCGTTCTTGCACTGCCGACACGCGAACCTCGTCGGATGCATCGGCCGCTTGAGGTGCAGGTTTGGCTATTTCAGGCGAATCCATTGGTTTCCCTCCGAGTGGGCTAAAGGCTGGGTTTGCGCGAAACGACAGCGATGATCGCAACGACTATTGGCGTAGCGAACGACAACCCGCGCGTGCGTGTGACGGCGCGCCGCGGTGTCCCCCAATGCGCGGGCCTGCCGTTGGAGGCGCAGGTTCACGAGGTAGGCCGTGTCCTCGGTAAGCGGTCTCATGGTGTCCCCGACCTGATTGCAAGGGAGCGCTGAACGGGTGCACATCGCGCGGTAAGGGGAGTGCGCAAGCGACATGCCGTGTTGCGGCGAGCCGCTCCGCGCTCGCATGGCCGGATGGCTGCGGGGCTTTTGTCCAGGTGAACATTTCTGGTGAAGCGCTTGCCGCTCGCGTGCAGGGCTGGTACCCAAGCGGAGTGCCGGCGCAAAGCACGCGTCGGGCGTTGATCCTCTTCTGTCAAGCTTGCGAAGGCAGTCCCGTCGCCGGGATGCTTTTGGACAGCTTCCGTAGTCAAGCCAGTAGGCACGCAAGCCAGCGAACGCTAATATGGCATTCCAACTTCCGCGGGCCGCGCACAGCGAGCACCGGAGAACCCCACTTCCCCTGTTCCTGCCGCCCATGTCAGACCTCAGAATCGATCGCAATGCCAAGACCCTGCGTGAACTCACGCTGGACAAACTGCGCGGCGCGATAGTGCAAGGATATTTCCGGCCCGGCGCGCGGCTCGTGGAACGCACACTGTGCGACGAGCTCGGCGTAAGCCGCACCGTGGTGCGCGAAGTGCTGCGGCATCTGGAGACGGAGGGGCTCGTCGAGATCGTCGCGCGTCAGGGGCCGATCGTCGCGCGGCTCGATCCCGAACAGGTGGCCGAGATCTACGAGCTGCGCGGCCTGCTCGAAGCCAATGCCGCGCGCGCGTGCGCCGAGCAATCGACGCCCGAACTCGTCGAGCGCTTGCGCGAGATCCGCGCGGTCATCGAGGACGCGTTCGAGAAGCGCGACCTGCCGCGCGTGCTCGACTACACCGAGCGCTTCTACGAAGCGATGTTCGAAGGCGCGCAAAAGCGCGTATCGCTCGCCGTCGTGAAAACGCTGAACGCGCGCATCAACCGGCTGCGGGCGCTGACCATCGCCACGCCTGGCCGCGGCGGCGAGTCCAATCGCGAGATGAACACGCTGCTCGATGCGATCGAGCGGCGTGACGGCGATGCGGCGTCGGCCGCGTCGGCGGCGCACATTAAGCGGACCGCCGAACTGGCGCTGAGCGCGCTCGCGCAGACAGGCCAACCCGCCGACGACGCGTAAGCCGCATTCCCATCCCTCGTTGTAACGAAGGCCGCCGGTGCTCCGGCGGCCTTTTCATTGGTGCGTTTTGGCGGCGCGCGGCCCTGCGCGCGGCGCATCTTCGCGCAGTCAACGTGGCGAGGCAGGCGTGTACCGGCTGTCCGCTCGCTCCCTCGCTCCTCGCTCACTGCCGAAATCGTGCCCAAACCCCGACGCGCCATATCATGGTATTCCATAACATCATTCTGCTTGGTACGGGCCATAAGATGGGATACCATAATCTCAACGAACGACATTCATGGCCTCGGCCGCCGACAGGAGAACGAATATGAAGCTGGAAGTGCGCAAGCTGGTGACTTACGTCGAAGACACGTTCATTGAGGCCGGCAAGGCGGCAGCCCGGCCGCTCAAGCTGTTCGGCGCGGCGGCCGTGTTGCGCAATCCGTGGGCCGGGCGCGGCTTTGTCGAAGACCTGAAGCCTGAGATCCACGCGCTCGCCCCGCAACTGGGCGAAATGCTGACGGCGCAAGTGCTGCGCGTGGCGGGTTCCGGCGATGCGGTGGAAGGCTACGGCAAGGCGGCGATCGTCGGCACCTCGGGCGAGATCGAGCATGCGTCGGCAATGATTCACACGCTGCGCTTCGGCAATCATTATCGCCACGCGGTCGGCGCCAAGAGCTATCTGAGCTTCACCAACCTGCGCGGCGGCCCGAACTGCCCGATCTCCATTCCGCTGATGCACAAGCACGACGAAGGCATGCGCTCGCACTACCTGACCGTGCAGTTTTCGATCGTCGACGCGCCGGCTCCCGACGAGCTGGTGATCGCGCTGGGCGCATCGATTGGCGGCCGTCCGCATCACCGCATCGGCGACCGCTATCAGGACCTCAAGGAGCTCGAGTCCCATGAAGTCTGAACTCGCGTCCGGGCATGCCGTCACGCCTCGCGAGGCCGCCGGCACGAGTTACAGCGTGTACCCGCCGCGCTCGGAAGCAGCGCGCGCCACGGTCGTGCTGATCCACGGCGTGGGCATGAACCGGAGCGTGTGGTCGCCGCAGATCGATGCATTGACGCAGAGCTACCGGGTCGTCGTGTACGACATGCTCGGTCACGGCGACAGCGCATTGCCCAGCGCCACGGCCACGCTCGACGAATACGCGGCGCAACTGAAAGCGCTGCTCGACGCGATGCGGATCGAACGCGCGCATGTGGTCGGACACTCGATGGGCGCGCTCGTCGCCCTCGAATTCGCCCTCAGGCATCCTCGCCGCACGCTGAGCGTCGTCGCGCTGAACGCGGTGTACGACCGCACGCCGGCGCAGCGCGAAGCCGTGATGGCGCGCGCCGCGACGCTCGGCGATGCACCGCTGGAGACGGGCGTCGACGCCACTTTGTCCCGCTGGTTCGGCGAGCCGGTTCCGGCGCATCTGACCCAAGCCGCGCAAGCGGTGCGCGCTCTGCTGCTGTCGGTCGATCCCGTCGGTTATGCGCGCGCTTATCGGCTCTTTGCCTGCTCGGACGACGCGCACGTGGGCCGTCTCGCCAGCCTTGCCGTGCCCGCGCTGTTTCTCACGGGCGAGTGCGATCCGAATTCGAGCCCGGCCATGTCCCGCGCGATGGCGGCGGCCGCGCCGTTCGGCCGCGCGGAGATCATCGCGAACGAGCGGCACATGATGAACGTCACCGATCCGGACGGCGTGAATCAACGGCTGCTGGCGTTTCTCGCCGAAGCGTCGGCGCAGGAAGCGCCGCACAAGTCGATCAACGGAGAACGTCATGACTGAGCCGATGCTTGATCAAACCGCGCAACAGCCCTTCGACCTCGCCGAATTCCGCCGCGCGCTCGGCGCGTTCGTGACGGGTGTGACGGTCGTCACGACGATCCAGCCGGACGGCTCGCCGCGCGGCTTCACGGCCAACTCGTTTACGTCCGTGTCACTCGATCCGCCGCTGGTTCTCGTGTGCATCGCGAAGACCGCATCGAGCTACGAAGTATTTTCGCAGACGCGCCATTTCGCCGTGAGCGTGCTCGCCGAAGATCAGAAGTCGGTGTCCGGTGTGTTCGCATCCAAAGCGGCGGACAAGTTCGCGCAAGTCGCCTGGCAGACGCGTACCACGGGCGCGCCCGTGATGCAGGGCGCCGCGGCGACTTTCGACTGCACGACGCACGAGGTAGTCGATGCCGGCGATCACATCATTCTGATCGGACGGGTGGTCGACTTTCTTCACACCAGCTCGTCGCCGCTCGGCTATTGCCGCGGCGCGTATGTGAATTTCAGTCTGTCGCAAGATGCGCTCGCCGCCGCCGGGTCGCGCGCGCAAGTGGGCGCGATACTCGAACATCGCGACGGACTCGTGCTGCTGGACACGCCCAAGGGCCTGCAGTTGCCGACCGGCATGAAACTCGAACCCGCGAGCGATGCGGCAAGCCTGCGCGGCGCGCTGGCGAAGCTCGGCCTCGACGCGCATCTCGACTTCATCTTCGCCGTATTCGAGTCGGGCAGCGGGCCGGCGTCGAGTGTGCAAATCTACTATCGCGGCCGTGTGATCGACCGCGGCGCGGCGTGGATGGACAGCACCATCCGCATCGTTCCACTGGCGCAGATTCCGTGGAATGAACTGCGCGACGACGCCGTGCGCTCGATGCTCGAACGTTATGTGCGCGAACGCAGCGAAGACGCGTTCGGCATCTATGTCGGCGATACCGAAGCCGGCAAGGTGCAGACGCTCGCGCTCGCGCATTGAAGACAGCGCGGCCCAATCCGCCGACCAACCCTGCTGCGCACGACGCGCAGCCCGCAGTACGGGCCGGAATCCGTGCCAACGCACGAACTCCGGTCGATACGGGAGAGCCATCATGAAGTTTTCGTTGTTCCTGCATATGGAGCGCTACGACAACACCACGTCGCATCGCGCACTATTCGACCAGATGACCGACCTCGTGCAGCTCGCCGAGCGCGGCGGTTTCGAAACAGCGTGGATCGGCGAGCATCACGCGATGGAATTTACGATCGCGCCTAATCCCTTTGTCAATCTGTCGTATCTCGCCGCGAAGACGGAACGTATTCGTCTGGGCACGGGCACCGTGATCGCGCCGTTCTGGCATCCGATCGCGCTGGCGGGCGAGGCGGGCATGGTCGATGTGGCGAGTAACGGGCGGCTCGATCTGGGCATCGCACGCGGCGCCTACTCGTTCGAATACGAGCGCATGTTGCCGGGCCTCGACGCAATGGGCGCGGGCGCGCGCATGCGCGAACTGGTGCCCGCGTTGCGAAAGCTTTTCGAAGGCGATTACGCGCATCAGGGCGAGTTCTGGTCGTGGCCATCGGCCACGCCCGTGCCGCGCCCCATCCAGCAACCCAATCCGCCGATGTGGCTCGCCGCGCGCGATCCGAACTCGCATGCGTTCGCCATCGCTAACGGTTGCAATGTGCAAGTGACCTCGCTCGCTCAGGGCGACGCCGAGGTAGTGAATCTGATGGAGCGCTTCAACGCCGCCTGCGCCGCACACCCCGACGTGCCGCGCCCGCAGGTGATGATGCTGATGCACACGTTCGTCGGCGCGAATGCCGCCGAAGTGGATGCGGCAGTGGACGACCTCGCGCGCTTTTACCGCTATTTCAGCAAATGGTTCAAGAACGAGCGGCCGGTCGAGCAGGGTTTCATCGAGCCGCTGGCGGATGCCGATGTCGAGATGTTCCCGCAGTACTCGCCCGAGGCGATTCGCAAGAACCTGGTGATCGGCGAGCCGAAGCAGGTGATCGCGCGCCTCAAAGGCTACGAGGAGCTTGGCTACGACCAGTACAGCTTCTGGCTCGACAGCCATATGAGCTTCGAGCGCAAGCGCAAGTCGCTGGAGCTGTTCATTTCCGACGTGATGCCCGCGTTCGACGCGCGCTGACGCGCACGCCTTTGTTAATTCCACGGAGTGGCTGACATGGTCCAGCGGTTCCAGCAATACATCGACGGTGCGTTCGAAGACGCGCACGAGCATTTCGACAGCGTCGATCCATCGACCGGCGGCGTGTGGGCGAGCATGCCCGCCGCCAGCGCGGCAGATGTCGACCGCGCGGTCAAGGCGGCGCATCGCGCGCTCAGCGATCCCGCGTGGGCGAATCTGACGGCGAGCGCCCGCGGCAAGCTGCTCTACAAGCTCGCCGAGCTCGTCGGCCAACATGCACCACGACTTGCCGAACTCGAAACGCGGGACACGGGCAAGATCATCCGAGAGACGCGCAGCCAGATTGGCTATGTTTCGGAGTACTACCGTTATTACGCAGGCCTCGCGGACAAGATTCAAGGCGCGTGGCTGCCGGTCGACAAAGCCGACATGGACGTCACGCTGCGGCGCGAGCCGGTGGGCGTGGTCGCGGGCATCGTGCCGTGGAATTCGCAGCTGTTCCTGTCGGCGGTGAAAGTGGGTCCCGCGCTCGCTGCGGGTTGCACGATCGTTCTCAAGGCCTCCGAAGACGGCCCGGCGCCGTTGCTCGAATTCGCGCGGCTCGTGCACGAAGCGGGGTTTCCGAAGGGCGTGGTCAATATCGTGACCGGCTTCGGCAACGATTGCGGGCGTACGTTGACGAGTCATCCGCTGGTCTCGCGCATCGCGTTCACGGGGGGGCCTGAAACGGCGCGCCACGTCGTGCGCAATTCGGCGGAAAACCTCGCGGCGACGTCGCTGGAACTCGGCGGCAAGTCGCCCGTGCTGGTGTTCGACGACGCCGATCTCGAGAGCGCCGGCAATGCCGTCGTCGCGGGCATTTTCGCGGCGACCGGACAAAGTTGCGTGGCGGGCTCGCGCCTCGTCGTTCAGCGCGGCATTCACGACGCGCTGATCGAGAAGCTCGTCGCAAAGGCGCAGACCATTCGCATCGGCGACCCGCAGGACATGGCGACCGAGATGGGGCCGCTCGCGACGCGTCGTCAACTGGAGCACATCGAAAAGGTGCTGCGCGCGAGCGTCGAAGCGGGCGGACGTATCGTCACCGGCGGCAAGCAACCGCAAGGCGTGGGTCAGGGCCACTACTTTTTGCCCACCATCGTCGATTGCGCGAACGCCCAGGTGCCGAGCGTGACGGAAGAACTGTTCGGCCCCGTGCTCAGCGTCGTCACGTTCGATACGGAAGCGGACGCCGTAGCGCTCGCCAACGACACGCGCTATGGCCTCGCTTCGGGCGTGTTCACGCGCGATCTGACGCGGGCGCACCGACTCACGCGCGCGCTGCGCGCAGGCATCGTGTGGGTCAACACGTATCGCGTGGTGTCGCCGATCGTGCCGTTCGGCGGTTATGGCCTGTCCGGCCTGGGTCGCGAAGGCGGGCTCGAAGCGGTGCTCGACTACACGCGCACGAAGTCCGTGTGGATCCGCACGTCGGACGAGCCGATCGCCGATCCGTTCGTGATGCGCTAAACCGCCGACACTCGCAACCGGAGGAGCCCGCATGTTCTACGAAATTCGCACCTACCGCATCAAAACCGGCGCCGTGCCCGCCTATCTGAAACTCGTGGAGGAAGAGGGCATCGAGTTGCAGAAGCGCTATCTAGGTCAACTCGTCGGCTACTTCGTCTCAGAGATTGGACCGCAGAACCAGATCGTGCATATCTGGGCCTATCCGAGTCTCGACGAACGCGAGCGCCGCCGCGCCGCGCTCGCCGAAGATCGCGCGTGGCAGGCCTTTGCGCCGAAGATTCAGGCGCTGATGGAAGAGATGGAAAACAGGATCATGAAGCCAGCGCGTTTTTCGCCGCTGACCTGAGCGCGCCGCCGACGGTCCGCCGTAGATATTGCCACCATAAAACCGACATCTTTGGAGACAGACATGAGCAGCAGAACCCACTTCTCAATCGCGCCGCTGATCGCCCTGTGCGCGGCAACTCTCGCGGCGGCACCGGCGCTGGCCGCGGACCCCATCGTATTCACGAGCTGGGGCGGCACCACGCAGTCGTCGCAACAGAAGAACTGGGCGCAGCCGTTCACGCAAGCGACGGGCGTGAATGTGCTGATGGACGGCCCGACCGATTACGGCAAGCTCAAAGCGATGGTCGACAGCGGCAATGTGAACTGGGACGTGGTGGACGTCGAAGGCGATTTCGCGTACGCCGCGCAGCAGGCGGGACTGATCGAGCCAATCGACTATTCCGTCGTCAAGAAAGACGATCTGGATCCGCGCTTCGCGACATCGGATGCTGTGGGCAGCTTCTATTATTCGTTCGTGCTTGGCTATAACAAGGCGAAGTACACGGCTGCGCAGCCGACCACCTGGGCCGATCTGTTCGATACGAAGAAATTCCCCGGCAAGCGTACGTTCTATAAATGGTCGGCGCCCGGCGTACTCGAGATCGCGCTGCTCGCCGATGGCGTGGCGCCCAACAAGCTCTATCCGCTCGACCTCGACCGTGCGTTCAAGAAGCTCGATACGATCAAGGGCGATATCGTCTGGTGGAGTGGCGGTGCGCAATCGCAGCAACTGCTTGCGTCGGGTGAGGCACCCATCGGCATGTTCTGGAATGGCCGCCTGCACGCGCTGGAACAGACCGGCGTACCGGTCGGCATCTCGTGGAACCAGAACCTGACGGCCGCCGATATGCTGGTGATCCCGAAGGGCGCGAAGCACAGGGCGGAAGCAATGAAATACCTGGCAGCGGCCACGAGCCCGCAGGCTCAGGCAAAGTTCGCGACGGATACCGGCTATGCGCCGATCAACGTGAAGTCGGCCGCGTTGATGTCGCCCGCCATCGCGAAGACGCTGCCTGATCAGTACAAGTCCTCGCAAATCAATCTCGACATGAAGTACTGGGCCCAGAACCGCGATGCGATCGCGAAGCGCTGGTATGCGTGGCAGTCGAAGTAAGCGCGCGGCACGTGAGCGCCGCATCGCAATCTGAGTGGATGGGAGACACCATGCCTAATGTTCTGAGTACCGTCGCGCATCCGCCCGCGACGGCCCCGCGCCGGCGGCGCGACTGGCGCAGCATCCGCCTGCTCGTGCCCGCGCTGTTGCTGCTGGTGATCTTCTTTCTGCTGCCGGTATTGTCGCTGCTGTTGCGCAGCGTGCTCGAACCGACGCCGGGCCTGAGTAACTACGCACAACTACTCGGCTCGACGACCTATCTGCGCGTGTTCGGCAATACGTTTCTGGTGGCGACCGTCGTGACGCTCGCGACGCTCGTGATCGGATTCCCAACCGCATGGTTGCTCGCCATCGCGCCGCGCAAGCTGAGTTCATTGCTGTTCGCCATTCTGCTGCTGTCGATGTGGACCAATCTGCTGGCGCGCACCTTCGCGTGGATGGTGCTGCTGCAGCAGACCGGCCCGATCAACCGTCTGCTGATGGCGCTTGGCGTGATCAACGAACCGCTCACGCTGGTCAACAACCTGATCGGCGTGACCATCGGCATGACGTACATCATGCTGCCGTTCCTGGTCATGCCGCTGCACGCGACGCTGCGCAGCATCGATCCATCCACGCTGCGTGCGGCCGCGATTTGCGGCGCAAGCCGCTGGCAAGCATTCTGGCGCGTGCTGGTGCCGCTCGCGATGCCGGGCATCGCCTCCGGTGCGTTGATGGTGTTCGTGATGGCGCTCGGCTATTTCGTCACGCCCGCGCTGCTAGGCGGCGCGTCCTACATGATGCTCGCGGAGCTCATCGCCCAGCTCGTGCAGCAATTGCTGAACTGGGGCCTCGCCGGTGCAGCCGCTTTCGTGCTGCTCGCCGTGACGCTGACGCTCTACACGCTGCAACTGCGCTTCACCGGCGGTGCGCGTGCAACCACGGGAGGCCGCTGACATGTTGCTCGATTTCGATCGTCTGGGCGCGCTGCGTTATATGTTGCTCGCCGTCGGCGCTGCCGTTGCGCTGTTTCTTCTGCTGCCCATCGTGTTCATCGTCGCACTGTCGTTCGGGGATTCGCAGTGGCTGATCTTTCCGCCGCCCGGTTGGACGCTGGAGTGGTACCGCCAGCTTTTCACCGACGCCGGCTGGGTCGATTCGCTGCTGACGAGCGCGAAGCTCGCGGCGATCGTCACGGCGCTCTCGGTGCTGATCGGCTTTCTCGCATCGCTCGCGCTCGTGCGTGGAAGATTTCGCGGACTCAACGCGGTGCAGGCTTTCTTCCTCACACCGATGGTGCTACCCGTCGTCGTGCTGGCCGTCGCACTGTACGCATTCTTTCTGCGCATCGGCCTGAACGGCACGATGACGGGTTTCGTGATCGGCCATCTGATCATCGCGCTGCCGTTCTCGATCATCTCGATCAGCAACTCGCTATCGAGCTTCGACACCGCGCTCGAAGACGCGGCGCTGATCTGCGGCGCGTCGCCACTGGAGGTGAAGCTGCGTGTCACGTTGCCCGCGATCCGGCTCGGCCTGTTCGCCGCCGCGATCTTTTCGTTCCTCGCGTCGTGGGACGAAGTGGTGGTATCGATCTTCATGTCGAGCCCGACGCTGCAGACGCTGCCCGTGCGGATCTGGGCAACGCTGCGGCAAGACCTGACGCCCGTCGTGGCGGCGGCGTCTTCGCTGCTGGTCGGATTGACGACCGTATTGATGTTGGCGGGCGCCCTGCTGCGCCGCGCACGATAACCGAGGTGAATCAGCCATGACTGCCGCATTTCTGCAAATCCAGCGCCTGCGCAAGACTTACGACGACGTCGTCGCCATCGACCAGGTGTCGCTCGACGTGCGCAAGGGCGAGTTCATGACCTTTCTCGGGCCGTCGGGCTCGGGCAAGAGCACGACGCTTTATATCGTCGCGGGCTTTCAGGAGCCGAGCGACGGGCGCGTGCTGCTCGACGGCAAGCCGCTTTTGTCCGTCGCGCCGAACAAGCGTCACATCGGCATGGTGTTTCAGCGCTATACGCTGTTTCCGCATCTGACGGTTGGCGAGAACATTGCATTCCCCTTGCGCGTGCGCCGCCGTCCCGATGCCGAAGTGAAGGCCAAGGTCGAACAGATGCTCAAGCTCGTGCATCTGGCCGAATGCCGCGACCGGATGCCGGCGCAATTGTCGGGCGGCCAGCAGCAGCGCGTCGCGATCGCCCGCGCACTCGCCTATGATCCGCCCGTGCTGCTGATGGACGAACCACTGTCAGCACTCGATAAGAAACTGCGCGAGGAAATCCAGCTCGAACTGCGCCGCATTCATCAGGAGACGGGCGTCACGATTCTTTATGTGACGCACGATCAGGAAGAGGCGTTGCGGCTGTCGGATCGCATCGCCGTCTTCAACAAGGGGCGCATCGAGCAGGTGGGCACCGGCGAGGAACTGTATGGGAATCCGGCGTCGCGCTTCGTCGCGAGCTTTATCGGCAATTCGAATTTTCTGCCGGTGCGTGTCACGTCGAACAGCGATGGGCGGATGAGCGGTGTCTTCCCCAACGGTCATGCGGTGACGTCCGGCACCTTCAATCCGGTGCTTACGGCAGGCGATGAAGGCACGCTGATGATCCGGCCGGAGCAGATGCGCATTCATGCGCCGCGCAACGCAACCGGTGCGGCGGGTCTGCCCGTCACCGTGCGGGATATCACGTATCTCGGCGACGCAATGCACTACGCCGTCGCGACACCGTGGCAGCAGGAGATTTCGATTCGCATGCCGGCGGGACACCGCTATGACAGCGGCTTGTCGATCGGCACGCAGGCGCTCGTCGATTGGGACACCCGCGATGTGCGGCTGTTCGCGCAGGCATGAGCACGGTCATGCACATCATGAGTGACGCACTGCCTTCGCTGAAAGTCGAACGCCGCACCACGACGCTGCGCGAACTGGCGCTCGAGAAAATGCGCACGGCGATTCTCGACGCGCATTTTCGTCCGGGCGAACGGCTGGTCGAGCGATCGCTGTGTGAGGAACTGGGCGTCAGCAGGACCGTCGTGCGCGAAGTGTTACGGCATCTGGAGACGGAAGGACTGGTCGATTCGATACCCAACCAGGGGCCGATCGTCGCGCGGCTCGATGCCGATACGGCCGCTGAAATCTACGAGATTCGCGCGCTGCTGGAAGGCGACGCGGCAATGGCTTGCGCGCTACATGCGGATGAAGCCGTGATTACGCTGCTGGCCGGGTGCATCGCGCGCATCGGCCAAGCCTTCGAAGCGCACGCGCATCTGGCGGTGCGTGAGCTGACAACCACGTTTTACGAGGCGATGTTCCACGGCGGCGGCAAAAAAGTCTCGTGGGAAATCGTGCAGACGCTCAATGCGCGGATCAACCGATTGCGCGCAATGACCATCGCCTCCGACGACCGCGGCCGGCAGGCCGTCCACGAGATGAACCTGATTCTCGATGCAATCCGCGCGCGTGATCCGCAGCGGGCGCGCGACGCCGCTGCGGATCACGTGTCCCGGGTGGCGGATATCGCAGCGCAGATGCTGCGGCATCCGGTTGCCGAGTCGTCCGTTTGATTTTCCAAGGTCACTTTTGATTCTGCGGCGGCGCACCGCCTAGCGATTCAAGAAGCGGCCGCAGTGCATCGAGCTGCGCGCCGAAGCCGCTCCAATCTCCTGCTCTGAGGCGTTCGAGCGCGCGGTTATAGTTCGCGAGCGCCTCGCGCGCACGCGCGTCAGCTGTACCCGACGATGTCGATGGCGCGGGTGAAATTTCCTTGAAGAGGGCCTGAAGCGCTTGCGCCAAGGTATCTTGCATCACGACCCGGTCGCCATATGCGGCGATCACCCGCTTCAGCTCCGGCAACTGCCCCGACGCTGCGCGCAAGTACAGCGGGGAAACATACAGAATCGAATTCTCGATCGGCACCACGACGAGATGGCCGCGAATGACGCGCGAGCCCATCTGGTTCCACAGTGAAATCTGTTGCGAGATCTCGGTATTCTGCTGGATGCGAGCCTCGATCTGGAACGGCCCATAGACCAGCTTGTCCTTCGGGAACGTGTAGACGATGAGCTTGCCGTACTCCGGTGGATCGCAACGTGCCGCCAGCCACGCAATCATGTTTTCTCGCTGACTGGGCACCATCGGCAGCAGGATGACGAACTCGGCGCGCTGCCCGCCGGGCAAACGCATGATCATGTAGTACGGCGTCATGGGCGTGCCCGCAGTGTTTCCGGCGTCGATGCCGCCCGGCTCTCGTGGAAATTGCCAAAGGTCCTCGCGGTTGTAGAAGACTTCCGGCGCGTCCATATGGTAAGTGCGATAGAGTTGCGCCTGAATCAGAAACAGATCTTCCGGATAGCGGATGTGTTGACGCAGGTCCTGGGGCATTGCATCGAGAGGCCGGAACATGCCTGGGAAGATGCGCTGATACGTACGCAACATCGGATCGGCAGGATCGCTGACGAAGAACGTCACCGTGCCGTTGTATGCGTCCACTGCGATCTTGACCGCATTGCGGATGTAGTTCTTATCGTCGTCGGTGGCAGGCTGGGAATAGGGGAACCAGCGGCTGCCGGTATACGCGTCCACTATCCAGAATAGGTGGCCTCCGCTCACTACAATGTAGGGGTCCTTATCGAGTTGGAGAAATGGCGCGATGGTGCGCACCCGGTCCACAATGTTGCGATGAAGCAGGATCCGGCTGCTCCCGGTGATATAGCTGGACAAAAGGATATTTGGGTCGGCGAGCTGCCAGGAGAAGAGGATGCGTCGTAACAGGCTGCCGACGCCTATACCGTCGTGCCCGTTGTAAGTCGTGTAGACGTTGTCCTTTCCATGCGGATAGTCGAATTCCGGCACGCTGCCCTTGACGATGACGTAGCCCTGAGCGCCTTGCCCGAAATAAAGGCGCGGCTCCTGAACTACCGGGCCGCCAGTGGAGACAGGCGGAATGTCCTGCAGAAAAAGCGACGGCAAACCCTCCGCAGTTTTCTCGGTGACGGGCGACATCACCACACCGTTGCCGTGCGTGAACAGCAGGTGCAGGTTCACCCAGGTCTGCGCATTGGCGGGAAGCCTCGACGTATCGAGCTCGCGAGCGGACAGCATCACTTGCTTGTAGCCGGCGTCGAGCCGGTAGCGGTCGATGTCCACGGAGAGAAACCTGTAGTACGTCCTGATCTCCTGCAACTGCGCGTAGGTATCCATCAGCGGCTGTACATCCCATAGCCGCAGGTTGTCGATGGTCGCGCGATCGCTCTGCAAACCGGCCAGGCTCAACGTCTGCTCCGCAGAAAACGGTCTGACGGCGATTTTTCCGAGGCCATAGGCGGTGCGTGTCAGCGCGATGTTGTGCTTGATATAAGGCGTCTCGAGACTCAGCTCGCTCGGCTTCACATAGAACCGCTGATATAGCGCCGGATAGATGACGGTGAACACAAGCGAGCCGCCGAATACCAGCAGCGCCGAGCCAACAGCGATCCGGTAGCTGCGCCAGCGCATGTTGCCCCAGCAAGCCAGCGCTGCGATGGTGGCAAGCCCAGTCAGCAGCCACAGCATCGGCAACACCACGTGGACGTCGGTATAGCCCGCGCCGACTACCACGCCGTTATTGCCATAGAGCAGCAGGAAGCGATCGAGCCAGTAGGATCCCGCTTTCACCACAAAGAACAAGCCGAGCAGCGCTGAACCATGAATGGCAGCGGCTCGTGACAGCGCGCGCCGCGGCTTCTCGATCTGTATGTCGCCGCGCACGCCGTAGATCACGGCTGCAATAGCGGCGCTGCAAAAGAGCACGCGTAGCAGCCAGTTCTTGAACGCCAGGTAGAGCGGCAAGGAGAAGAGATAGAAGCCGATATCGTTGCCGAAGATCGGATCTCGTTCGTCAAACGGCACCTGATGAAGAAAGCGAAGTACCAGATCCCAGTTGGAGACTTCGCCGGCTGCGATCAACAGGCTCATCGCGATCGCGGCGCCGGCAATCGCATAGCGCCACGGCATGCGGGGCGCGACCTGATCGAGGATGATGCTCTGCAGTGGCAGAGGAAGCCGCGACACATCCGGGCCCACCGCGAAACGATGCGCGAGCAGGCCGGACGCCGCAATGGTCACCGCCGAGCTAGCGAAGATGGCAGCGAATAGCAGGAGCCTCGCGTCGAGGATCGTCCAGAAAACGCCCGTATAGCCGAGTGAAGAAAACCAGAGCCAGTCGACGAGGACGCGAGCCGCGCGTCCGATAACAATGAGGCCGAGGATAACAATGCCAACGATGACCGCGGCGCGTCTGACGCGCGCGCGAGATAGCGCTTGCGGCGGCATGCTTGCTCCTTCGCCGACCTGTCATTCACGACCGGCTGCGATCAGACCGTTGCTCTCTGCGGACTGCGGTTGCCATGGCGGAAGCTGCCCGGCCATGTCATGTCCCAACGATTGTAGACCGGCGGGTACGGCAGTGCTTCGCTGGGTAGTGCCACGTTGAGCTCTGCAACGCGTTGACGCAAGACAGCGCACGCTGTTGAGGGAGCGGCGGGCTTGGGTCAATTCGATGAAACGATGCGAGACCGCGAAGCACTCGCCGAGATGCTCTAGATACAGCGAAGCGCGAGGCAAATATCAGCCAGCAGCCAACCTATGCAGCGTATCGCGATCGCGAACGCGAATCCGTCGGCCTTCCTTCACAATGACGCCGCGAGCCGTTAGAGATTTCAGCACGCGCGACACCGTTTCGCGGCTGACTTTTGCCATTGCCGCGATCGTGGCCTGGTTCGGGAGTTCGATCAGGGGCGATTCATCCTTTTCCGAGTTGCCGATCGTCGACTCGATGACAGCGGAGATTCGAGCGTCCGCGCGCGAGAGCCCCTGCAACGCGTGACGTTCGACAAGATGCATGACCCGGCCGGCCATCGAGCTGTTCAGCGCTCGCGCCACGTTGGGCTCATCGAACAACTGCCGCGCGTGGGCTCGGCTGAAAAGGGCCACGGTACTTTTCCGGACCGCCACGATATTGCCGTGAATGGAAGAGTTCAAAAGGATCGGCTCTTCTCCGACCGATTGCCCGACATTGACCGTGCGCACCGGGATTTCCCGACCGTCCTCAGAGAGAGTGGAGGTACGCAATTGTCCGGAGATCACCAGCATCAGCGGGGATCGCGGGTCGCCCTGAAAGCAAACGTGATCGCCGGGCGCGAATTCGGCCATGCGGACCATCGCGCCGGCTCTCTTCACTATGTCGTCACTTGCCATAGAAAAAAGGGTCTGCTTTCTTAGAAGTGCTTCCATCGGGTGTCGGGTTATGTATTCATCGCCTATATATATCGGCCGCGATTCTACAAGATTTAACAAAAATTTGACGTTCTTTACGATCTCAGGTGGTTGTAGTTTTTGTAAGGTTCGGCTAAATCGGGGCGCACCCGCTCCCCGCAGGCGTTCGCGGCATTCATATGAGGTTTAGCTGTGTTGCAGGCGCGCCGCACTGCAAGCATTTTCCGACGCGCACGCCCCCCAATTTGCGTATCGAGACGACCCTGAGCGCAATTGCCCATCTGATTCCCGGAGTACATCGCTCATCTGTTGTAAGCGTGACTTGCGGACATCGCGCGGCCGGGGCGGCCGCCTAGCTGCGTTGGACAATGCGAAGCGATCTGCGCGCGCCGGTGGACATCCGAGCATGGACAGTCGTGCGAGCGGCGCTGTCGTCCTTGATTTGTTGTCCGAGAAGTGCCTGACGTGCGCAGGTGATCGCGTGGGTCCAGACGTCGATTCCGCGCGGGTCGGTATGCGGGCACTGCGCCTGCAAGGTTTCCAATACCTGCTGCATGCGGTCGAAGTCCATCGCCGTGGCTCCCGGTTGCGTTATGCGTGGAAAGGGGGCATAGATCTACGGACAGTTTACGCGGCAGCCATTCTTGATCTGTGCGGTGCGCCGCTCATGGTGTGATTGTCCAGGTACTGCTTTGGCGCGGACCAGTGCTCCAGAAAAAGGAACGCCCGCTTCGACGGGCCCATTCCTTTTCATCCCGGGTGACGCTGGTGTCGCGTTTGGGTCACAGTCGCGGTATGGGCGCTCCGGGCACGAAGAAACGATCCAGATCGGTCCAAGGTACGGTCACTTCGAGAATGCCCGATGCTATGGCATCTGCCACGCCCGGGTTGAATGAAATAAGAAGTCCCGCCTTCGTGAACGACCACGCCGCCGGATCGCGCACGCCTTCGTTGATCCCATCAGCAAAGAACGTGTCGGGGTTCAATACGCGCGAGGCGCGATTGCTCAGGAACGTTTCCCATCCACTACCCGGCTTGAACAGGTCCTCCGTCCTCAGGCGATGCAGGGCTGGCTTAAGCAGGTAGGAAACGTTGCTCATGGTCTGCGAAGGCGCCCCCGCAGCGCACTGCTCAGTGTGCAACATCTCGACGTTGATAAGGTCGGGCGTGGCAGAGCGAATCTTGAAACGCGTAGAGTGGTCGCCGGGTGTTTGCGCGTCGCCGAAACACCAGTTCGCTCGTGCGCTCGCGGCCGATCGAACTATCGCAGCATTCCATTGCACGGCTTGCGCGGACATCGGACGATCGATTCGCGGCAGGCTGGTGTGCTGCTCCAGTGGCCTGCCGGTGACTTCCTGTTTTCCGATCGACGTGTAATTGTCAACGCGGCTGAACACGAAAGGACCCAGGGAAATGACCGCATTGTTCAGATCGTCGATCCGGTCAGCGTATTGCCGTCGCATACATGAGGCCGGATTTGCATTCTTGCCGCTATCAAGGCACAAAATCTTCACGACTTTTAGCCACTGCTGCTGGCCCGCGCGAAGAAACGTTTTCCCCTGGTCGGACAGTAATTGCAGGTCAGCTTCGTAGCGGTACGTCATTACGACGTCTTGCGCCGATAGCTTCGGATCGGCGCAGACTGTTTTTTCGAAACGGGTCGTTGGGTTGTGGCAGTCGAAGCTTGCTGCTGTCGCGATCGACGGCAGCAAAGAGATGGCCAACAGACTGACGATCAACACGTAGGGAATTTGCCGAGCGCGGTGTCGCTGATTCGCGAGGCGACCTGTGGATGTGTGTCGAGTAGTGGTCTGCTGCTGCATCAGCATGATATTCACGCGTAAGCAAGCGAGGGAGCGCGGCGAGAAGGAGTGAGTTCTGCCGGCGTTAAAACTTGTCCTGGCGTGCCGCTGGCTTGGCATTTCACCCTTGAACAAGGGGCGAAAACTCCAGCCGATCTATGTCTGCAGCCTGACTCGCATATTGTTGGTGCCCATGGGCAGGATCGAACTGCCGACCTCTCCCTTACCAAGGGAGTGCTCTACCACTGAGCCACATGGGCGCCTATTTGCACGCTTTTCTAACTGGAGCGGGAGACGAGGCTCGAACTCGCGACCTCAACCTTGGCAAGGTTGCGCTCTACCAACTGAGCTACTCCCGCATGTCTCACTACAGACCATGGCTCGAACCGAATCTACGTCTTAACGGTTCCACGCTCACCGACTGAACTATTGAGGATCAGGGGCTTATTGGCCGGAGCAGGAGTGTACAGTATTAGCTTGCTTATGGCGTACAAGTTTTTGATTTCTCTCTGCGCCGGAGTGGGTTTTGCGATATCGGCCGGGCGCTCGACCGGACCACAGGTAGCGGCAGTTGACGGTCGGACGCGCGGTCGTTTCTGGACCCGAGCAACAGAATTACTCATCGACGGTCAAGATCGGCACTCGGCAGCCGTTATTCCGGGTGTCCGCGCCGGTTGCAATAAGCGGGTTTGCATGTACTGAACCGGGAAGCGCGGTGCGATGGTAAGCCAACTTCAAATGAAACGACTGTTATTGCTCGCAGTATTCCTCGCCATTACCACCGATCTATCGATAGCCGCGAGTTCCGGTGCCGCCGACATGCATGCCGCGCGGACCCTCAAAACCCAACGCGAGCCAAGCGACATCGAGGGCGTCGACTGGATCGCGTCGTACGAAATCGGCCCGCTACGCGCTGTCTATCAAGCTGAGACCGCGTGCGGCGCACCGCTTGGCGATCCGTACGTAATCGATCGCGACGCGGATAGAGGCTTGGTGGTCCTCAAAGACCAACACGATCGACGTGTCAAGCGGTACGCGGTCCCTGGCGCGCGGATTCGTGCGATCGTCCACGTCAAATACGACATGGCGGTCCTCGACCGGGCGGACCTGGTATTTACCGATGTTCCGGGCCAGAACATCGTGCTGATCCACACCACTGTCGAGAACGCCGGAATATTCACCAGCAGCGACGTTTACCCGCTTGCATACCGGCGCGGCAAGGTAGTCGATAGCTACCACCTGATAAAGGATCCGAGCTTGGCCAAAATGGTCGAGATAGGCGCTTCGCTGTATCGCGAGATGGCAAGGCGCGTTCATTAGGGCGATGCGGGTTGTCTCGGCGGTGAGTGGCGCGGCGTGCATTAGCCACAAGCGGGGCATGGGTTGCTTTCCCGGGCTAAAGCGCTCCGGGTCGCACGGCAACCGGGTCAGGGGAGTGGGCAGTACGGCGCTTCGGCGGACTGCGCTCCCGCGTTCGCGTCGGGCCCGGTCCGTCACGAAGAGCGGCACACAGCCGACGGGGCGCGCCGTTGCTTGCAACAACCTGGTCATGCACGGAATCCGGCCCTTGCCTGCGGCTCATCCGATGAGCGCCGGGCGCGAAGCACTCGCTTGCGCTTGTCGGGCTTTCCTGCACTAGAATGAGTACTATACTGCCGGGCGTTGCTGGCGGTATCTGGCCGCCGTGACGCGCGGGTTTTCGCGTTGGAGGAATGCCATGCCGACTTACCAGTACAGGTGCGAGAAGTGCGGCGAAGTGTTCGAACATGCCGAACATCTGGCTGAACATGCGACCGCTCATCCCAATTGTCCGAAGTGCGGAAGCGAGAAGATTCAGCACATCCCAACGCCGTTTGTCGCGAAGACGTCGCGAAAGAGTTGATCTGCGGCGCTGTTCTTTGTCGTCACCATCTTTCTCGGATGCGATTCGCCGTAAAATCCAGCATGGCATGTCCGAAGGACTGGATGCGGCGGAGAATCGTCGCCGGGAAGTAACTGTTGTCTGGAGAACTTCTATTCCCGGAATCGCGCTCGGTTTCCCACAGGAGCGACTATTCGGAACATGAAATCCCTTTGCCTTTAGAATGTGTTGCGCTGCAGAAAAGTCGGCCGTGTCAAGCCAGTGCGACCCATCAGCAGTGGTCAAGAAAAGACTTGAAAGCAGCGAAGGGGCCGACGTCGTTGTCGCTAGGCTCAGTTGCTGAGGACATCACGAGATCGGGCACATTGAGTGCCGAAGACAGACTCATCATTGCCCACGTTGGCCTCGGCCTCGGTAACCGGACGGGCAGTCCGGCGTCCGACATTTCGACAGCTGAAAAATCCCGGATCACTTTGCTCGGTGTCGACCTCATCGTCTTCAACAGGGTAGCGTGATTGCCAAGTTAGCCAGCGTAAGTTGCAACCGCTCATTCACACTCCTGCCGTACGTCGTATGGCACTATCCCTTGTTGAATAGCCGCACGACATGGGACATCGATTTTGCTGCCAGAACGAGCAAAGCCCCGGCCGGGCTGTAGTCGACGTTGTGCATCAGGTCGGTCAAATAAAACATGGATAGCGCGATGAGCGGGTGGTACATCGCACGGCTTATCAGGCGTTTCATAGGCATCTCACGCTGTTTCGTTGCCCGAACCGGTAAGCCGCTGTGCGTGGACCGATCTGCGCAAGTCTGGAGGCGCGCCGGGCTTCCCGAATCGGTGGAAGGTTTGGCTGCGAAGCACGGATGACGTTGATCTGTCACGTCCCGTCCTATGACGAACTTTGCCTGTCGCAACCTGTCGCCGTCCTGCCCGCGCGTCGACGTTTTTTGCTCAATCGTCCAAGTCTTGCCTTGGGGTTCGCATTGCCATTTCGGCGCGTCTAGAAAGATTGTCCGGCCCTCCCGGCGAAAGGCGCGAGCTGATTCCACGCAGTTGTATCGTGCAGCGATGCGCCCACACTCAAAGGTATCGAGTAGCCCCGCAGGGGCTGAGATGATGAGACAAGACGTCACCGCGCGGGCGCAACGCGAATCCGAACCGCGATTGCCACGCGGAAGCGGAAGCGGAAACTCGGAACGGGCCTGAGGCCGGAACCAACTGGGGTCAGCATGTTCGCTTAACGGCGAGGCGCGAACGTCCACAGTAGTTGCGCGGCGATGGGCTAAAGCGCGGTGAAATCCTCGGTAAGGGATTCGTCATGGAATGCCGCAGCAGGTATAACATGTACGGGGCGGCCAGACCGACGACTGGCCGGCATCCCGGTTCCCTTGCCGGGGAAATCGCATTTCACCCGAGTTATTTATGGATGCTGTTTCTGACGTTCTGCGCGCTGTGCGGCTGAGCGGCGCTGTGTATCTGAACGGAACGTTTACCGCACCGTGGTGTGTTATAGGCCGCACGGATGCTGCGCTCTGCGCGGAGTATCTGCCGCGATCCGAGCGTGTAGTCTCATACCATCTCGTCATCGACGGCAACTGCTGTGCCCAGCTTGCAGGCGACCCCCATTCGGTTATTCATCTTAGTGCTGGGGAACTGCTCGTGGTGCCGCAAGGTGAAACGCATCTGATCGGCAGCGCCGTGGATCTCTCGCCCATTCCATCGGAGTTGCTATTAGCCGGCCCCATGGCGGCAACACCCGGTGAGGTCATGGCGGTGTCCTACGGAGGGGGCGGAGCTACGACTCGCATCGTCTGTGGCTTTCTGGCCTGCGACGATACACTGAGCAACCCACTGCTGTCATCGCTGCCGCGACTCTTCAAGATTGATATGCGTCGCGATCCGCGTGCAGCATGGCTTGAGTCATCTCTGAAGTTGGCTGCCGCCGAGGCAGCCGGTTCGCGTGCGGGCGGAACGATCGTCCTCGCCAGACTGTCCGAACTGTTGTTTGTCGAGGCAGTCCGTAGCTGCATTGAAGCGCTACCTGGCGATCAGACAGGGTGGCTGGCCGGCGTGCGCGATCGCTATGTGGGACGTGCGCTTTCGTTGCTCCATGCTCAATCAGACCACCCCTGGACCGTTGATGAGCTTGCGCGCAAGGTGGGGTTGTCGCGCTCCGCGTTGGCGCAACGCTTTACCCACCTTCTTGGACAACCCCCAATGCAGTACCTGGCGCGATGGCGCATGCACCTCGCGGCGCAGGAACTGCTGATCGGCCGTAAGTCACTCGCCGCTGTAGCGGAGCAGATTGGTTACGAGTCGGAGGCCGCGTTCAGTCGAGCCTTCAGGCGGGAATTTGGAATGCCGCCGGCAGGCTGGCGCAAGAGCAAAGGAAAGACGAATGGCGCTGCAGAGTCTGCGCAGGCCGCACTCGGTGTGACAGGTAACACGTAACTCCGCAGCAGTAGCACCGACCGCTTAATCCAACGGTTCATTCACACGCTTCAAAGCTGACCAGGCGTTTCGGTCATATCTCCCGGCGGCCTGATCATAGAACCTCTCGTCTCCCGATCGTACATTTGAGCGCACCGGAACGCCAGATCAGCCATGTCGTTCCGGCCTGTAGATGGACATCCACAGCTCGACCGCACGTCGGTCCGTATTGGGAGAAATGCCATGAATGCTGTATCGCGACTCTCTGACCGCGATCGTTACGCCCGGTGCATTCGCGCCTCGAAGATGGTCAGTTGGGACATCGACCGTGACGTAATTGGAGGCCGCACCTTTGACAGGTCCCAAAAGTATCTGCCCGACGGGCTCTCACTCGTTCCGAATTTCATCACGCTCTCCGAGAGCGAAAAGCGTTTCGTCAGCCAGATTCAGGGACGCACGTATGCGAAAGTTTTCGGACTGGTAGAGCGCTTCATCAACGCGAAGATGCTGGAAGTCAGCCGTGACTATTGGCTCGGCGACCAGGTGGCGCTT
This sequence comes from Paraburkholderia suaedae, assembly GCF_040812055.1. Lineage (NCBI taxonomy): Bacteria > Pseudomonadati > Pseudomonadota > Betaproteobacteria > Burkholderiales > Burkholderiaceae > Paraburkholderia > Paraburkholderia suaedae. The sequence goes on from NZ_JBFOAH010000028.1 coordinate 88,717, forward strand.
GAGGCGCTGGTCCGATTCAGCGACGAGGAACTCAAGCATCAGGCGCTATTTCGTCGCATCGACGAGATGATCGGTGAAACGCTTCCCCCGGGCTATCGCTTCGACGTCGATCCAGATGCCGTTGCCTCTGTCGTGCTCGGTAAAAGCACGTGGGCCGTCCTGGCGCTGACGCTCGATATCGAACTATTCAGCCAGCTGCACTACCGCCAGAGTATCGATCCAGACGATCAGCTATCGGAGCTATTCAAGAACGTGTTCCTCTACCATTGGAAGGAGGAGAGCCAGCACGCCATCCTCGACGAACTTGAATGGACGCGTCACGACGCGACTGTGACGGCCAGTGATCGCGACAAGGCGGTTGGCGAATTCATCGAGCTGGTCGCCGCCATCGACGGCATTCTGCAGGCGCAGGCCGCAGCCGACACGCGTTACTTCGTGGCGAACTGCGGCCGGCCAGTCGACGACGCAGAAACCCTGTCTGTGCAATCGAATTTCCTCCTGGCTTACCGGTGGCAATACATCCACTCGGGCGCACGTCATCCTCATTTCGGGAAAGTCCTTTATAGCCTCATCTCCGAAGACCAGGGCATGCGCATCCAGGCTGCGTTAACCACGTTTCAATGAGAACCAGGCTGAACAATCCGCGTAGGTAAAGGAGATGGAACATGAATACCGATGCACTGACCAACGAACCGAACATCGTTAACGGCCTTAACGTCGACGACTTATTCGCCCTGATTGAGGGCGTGAAAGGCGATGCCTCGAAAGCCACCACAAGCTGGCGCGTAGCTACGACCTGGCAGGGCCAGACCCGGACTCGCGCCGAGGTAGAGGGGTTCTCGATCGGAGGGCAAGATGTGTCGCGCCGGTTCACCATCGATATCGATGAGCCTTGCGAACTCGGTGGTTCGAATAAGTTTGCCAATCCTCAAGAGCATCTGATCGCGGCGTTAAATGCCTGCATAACGGTGGGTTACGTGGCGCAATGCGCCGTCCGCGGGATTACGCTCGAATCTTTGGAGATTGAGACTGAGGGTGAAATCGACCTCCGGGGTTTTCTTGGGATCGACCCGCAAGTGGCAAACGGTTACGAAAGCCTGCGTTACACCGTTCGTATCAAAGGCAGCGGTACTCAGCAACAATTCGCCGAAATCCATGACGCGGTCATGGCCACTTCTCCCAACGTCTACAACCTGGCGAATGCCGTCACGTTGAAATCGACTCTTCTGGTCGGGTGAACTTCGCGATGTGGGCGTCGCGACCGGAATCGTTTGCGTCGCGCCGCCTTTTTTCCAGGACTGCAGTGTCCGCACCCTGCCTACAGCTTCTGCGATTGTGGTCCCGCCGTGGCGATCGGCATCCGTTCGTCTGTACGGTCAAAGACCTTTTCCGGCTCGTCCGCTTCCTCTGGAGTCTCGTTATCCAACACCCGGCGCATTCTGGGCTGGTCGAGTTCGTTGGTCCACTTGGCGACCACCAGCGTAGCCACAGCGTTGCCGATAAAATTCGTCAGCGCGCGCGCTTCGGACATGAAGCGGTCGATGCCGAGGATCAGCGCAAGACCCGCAACGGGTACATGTCCGACCGCCGACAGCGTTGCCGCCAGCACGATGAACCCGCTGCCCGTCACACCCGCCGCGCCTTTCGAGGTCAGCAGCAATACGGCTAGCAAAGTCAGCTGATGCGTGATGTCGAGCGGCGTATTCGTCGCCTGCGCGATGAAGATGGCGGCCAGTGTGAGGTAGATCGACGTGCCGTCGAGGTTGAAAGAGTATCCGGTGGGAATGACGAGTCCGACCACCGATTTCTTCGCGCCCAGATTCTCCAGCTTCACCATGACGCGAGGCAGCGCTGCTTCGGACGAGGAGGTTCCAAGAACGATAAACAGTTCTTCCTTCAGATACTTGATCAGCTTCCAAACGCTAAAACCATGGAACTTGGCAATCAGTCCGAGCACTACGAAGACGAAGAACAGGCAGGTCGCATAGAACGTGAGCATCAGCATCCCAAGGGAGAGCAGGCTGCCAATGCCGTATTTGCCGATGGTAAAGGCCATCGCGCCAAAGGCGCCGATCGGCGCCACTTTCATGATGATGCCAACGATGCGGAAAAACACGTGCGAGATCTTTTCGACAAAATCGAATATCAATGTGCCTCTGCCGCCGAACCAGTGCAACGCGAAGCCGAACATCAATGCGAACAACAGAACCTGGAGTATTTCGCCCTTGGCAAACGCGTCGACCACGGTCGAGGGGATGATGTTCATTAGAAATTCGGTTGTGCTCTCCAACTTCCGCCCGCTGGTGATCGCAGACACGGCCTTCGCGTCCAGCGTCTTCGGGTCCACGTTCATACCGGCGCCGGGCTGCACCACGTTGACGATCACCAATCCGACCACCAGCGCGAGAGCGCTGACGATCTCGAAGTAGAGCAACGCCAAGCCCCCTGTCTTGCCCACCTTCTTCATGTCTTCCATGCCGGCGATGCCGACGACCACAGTGCAGAAGATGATCGGGGCGATGATCATCTTGATCAGTTTGATGAAGGCGTCGCCGAGCGGCTTCATCGCCTCGGCAGTATGCGGGGCAAAAAATCCCAGTACCATGCCGGCGACGATCGCGACGATCACCTGAAAATAAAGCGATTTGTAGAGCGGTTTGTGCGAAGCCATGTGAGCCTCAAAACGATCACTTCAGTCGTCATTCTGAGCATTGCTTGACACACCAGCGCGACCCATATGCCGACGGGCAAGCATCCCGGCACCGAACTGTCAGTGCAGTCGAGATACCTGTGCAAGCTGTGCAGATCGCCGGAACCGCTCGCTTACCCAGCAACCTGCGAAAAGATTCTGACCAAATCATCACGAAGCCTATGCTTCGTATCCGCTCAGGACAACCGGGCAAACCCGAGCGTGCGCTGCAGCGAACCGGCGGCAAACCTGTCGCTGTGCTGGCGCCGGGGTTGATCTCGCCTGGTTTTGCAAACCTGCGCATTCGCGGTTTTGTACGCAATCTGAGCGAGCCCAGTGAATGGCGGATTGCGAAGTCCAATGGGCGCCATCCGCAGCCACAACGGACGCGAGGCCATGCACCGGGAGTGAACAAGACAACGATGACGATCGCCAAGGTGCCCAGGGGGAAGCTCAACCCTGTATCGGCTTGTCAACATGATAAAAGCCTGAAGCGATAGGGGTCATCGAATGGGTCTCCAGCGCTGTCGAATCCAGCGCCGGGGCTCCCTCAAGCCCGCCAGTTATCTACCGATAACCAATGAGCATTGACGCGCATCGCTGGATCATTAGCGCATCACGAGTCGATATTGGCTGGTAGTTTGTTGTTGGACAAAGGTTATTTTGAAGCTCACCAATTCGATCGCATTCAAATTCAGCGCGGCGTCTGGCGCCGCGCTCGTTGTCACGGTTCTACTTCTCACGACGGTCGGCGCGTTGAACGTGCGTCATCGGGCTGTCGACGAGTTCGAGCAATCCAGTCACGCCAGAATCGTGCAGGCGGACCAATCGCTCGACGTGAGCTTCAAGGAGGTCGAACAGAACCTCACGTATCTTACGCAAACGGCGCAGCTGAGAGCCGATCAGAGCATCACCGACTATCTGAACCATGGCGGTCAGATGGCGCCGGACAAGAACGGCGAAGTCGAGAAGACGATCTTTGCGTTGCTCAAGCAGTTCGGCGACACCCATCCCAACATGCGCTATCTCGACATTGGCACGCATTGGGGCGGCTATGTGCAATGGCCGATTGAAAGCCTGAACGGCGAGCACTACGATCCCCGTGTCAGGCCGTGGTATCAGTTGGCGATGACGGCGCCTGATCGCGTCGTGCGGCCCGCGCCCTATCTGAGCGCAGCCGGCTCGGGCGGCGCGATCATTTCGTTCGCGCGCGTCGTGAAGGACAATAGGACGAGATTCTCGGCGTTCTGGAAGGCGACATCTCGCTCGACGACTTTGCGCGGCTCACCAGCGGCATCCGGTTCGGCGAGACCGGCTATCTGCTCGTCACGGACAGCAGCGGAAAAATTCTGATCGATCCGCGTGATAAGAGCCACGAGTTCAAAGAACTCAAGGGTTTGGGCGGCGGATACGAACAACTGTCCAATAGCAGCGATGGGCTTGTTCATATCCAGATGACAGCGTCGATTATCGGTCGCTCATTTATACGTCGCCTAAGAACGGCTGGAAGTACTACGCACTCGTGCCCGAATCGGAAATGATGGCGGCCGCCCATCGGCTCACGTGGGCGCTGATTACGATAGGGCTGCTGGTGCTGGTGGTTGCCGTGCTCATCATGATTGCATTGGGCCGCCGGATGACCGATCCCATCCGCAACCTCGCAACTTCGATGCACGAAATCGCATCCGGCGACATGACGCGGCGTCTTCCTCAGCGTCGCTATATCGGTCGTTGATGATCGCGCGGATGTTTCTGTGGCCGCCTTACAGCGAGCCCTTCTGAGCCCGCTCTCCGCATGCGCCCAGCCGGAACCAAAATGCGAAGCCGAGCCCGAGGACTCCCAGCAGCCATTCGCTGAGTACGCGAGGCGATGGGCCGAAATTGCCGCTACGGTCCACTTTGGCCCGTGGGGCTACGAGCCTACGTTGTTCAAGGAACCAATCGGGCACGGCTGACGGAATGGAACGCGCCATAACGGCAGGTTGCAATCGCCTCAGCGTCGGACTGTGAAGCGGCCTGTGCGAAGGCAACCGACCAACGGCCGCAGACATCGCGATAACGGATCGAATAGGTGAACATGTCAATCTCCTATGACATCCACGATTCGGGGCTTGGCAACCTTCGTCGAGTCGCCCGGACGAAAGGTGATTGAGCAATCTGGTCAGTGTTCTTCTTATGTATCGCGTAGAAGACGCTGGTCGTTACCGCCGACACCGGATCGTCTGGGCGCAGTTGGACCCAATCTCTTGGGCTTCTGCTCATCGCGACCGCGAAATCAAATCGCGAAGTCCATGGAATCAAGGTAGATGGACGATCAAAGAAAAACCATTGTACGAATGGTCATTGCAGTCCTCCGTGGGCATGACGCGCTCATACTTCTGGATACATCGAGGTGTCCACCTCGCATGCTTCATTCGCGACGCGCTTCGCTGACCTGTCGGTGCGATAGCCGGGCCGGAACAATGCTTGCTATTCACGCAGATCAACGCAAGGAGCGTGACATGGCCGAACAGCACAAACCCGGCGAGAAGGTCCGGACGTCTCGCATCTACAAGGTGGTGAAAGAAGGCGACGGCGGCTCCGGTTTCGAGGTGACATGGGCGCCGGCCGCGGCGGCATGCCACTGGCCATGCTCGCGCATTCTCAGGGAAGGGCACCTATTATGAAAAAGCCGCCCATAACACGGTCAATACTTGCCGCTTCGGTGGTTTTGCTCGCGGGCTGTGCCGCTGGCGGCATGCCGTACACCGGGCCGCATCTCACTCCAACAGAGTGCCGGGACCTGGCGGCGCTCAAGACAAACGCGCCCCCGACGATGGCGCAACACCATAGCGAACTTGCCGCCCTGAGGAAAGCGGGCTACGACCCGTCACCGTGGTATGACGATCCCTACTACCCGGACGATCTGCAAGCGGCGCAGCGCCTGGTCGACTATTGGTTCCAGACGGAGTGCCAGAACCTTTAATCCGGCTGAGACAAAGCAGGTGGAAGCCGTCATGCAAGAACGGGTTCACCCGCCGGCAATAGTGATCATTGCGGTGGGCAGTCAGGACCCGCCGTAGAGCGCGTTCAAGCGATCGAGCGTGCCGTCCTTCTGCGCGCGCTGCAATTCCTGACGGACATCCGCGCGAGTCTTGCCAACGGGTGCTCCGCTCATGCTACCGCCCGCGGGCGTGCCGCCGACTGCCCCCGACGCCATGGCTGCGTTGCTGTCGGTTGCCGTATTCGCTGTGTTGGCGTCGTCGCCTGCATAGGCCAGCGTGGTGCATAACGCCAATGCCGCAATAGGGATCAAAGTCAGAGTTTTCATCACATCCTCCAGCATGCTGTATGACATGCCCGGCGCCAATCGAATCATGCAATTGGCGCCGGGATTTCGTGCCGCTTCGAAAGGCATCGAAGGTTCTTTCAAGCACTCGGCACGCCTTGTAGAACCAGGCCAGAGTTTTCTTTATTCCCGAGTTCCCGAGTGATCTCCTTTTTTACCCCGAGGGCTCTGGGATAGGACCCGACATCCAACCTGGATCTGGTTTCGTTCCCTGCAATTTATTTCTTTTAGTGTTTATGAAGTTCTGCCGGATGTTCTGGTGGGAACGGTATTGATATTTTTTGACATCTCTAAGTAGAACGTCGGCGGAGTGCACGCAAGCCAGCTCGAGGGTCTGTCTGAATGAACGAGTGCCAGGTTCCACGGCCCCTTCATGGGCCAACACAGTGCAGAATTCAGAACTACAGCGCTAAAAGTGGATAGCATCCCGGTTGGCCCGAATGCGACGATGGATCCGGATTAGGGTTTATACGAATCCAATCGTTGTCGATTTGCGATCGCATCGCGCGTCGTGGGGATGAGAGCCGATCATCATCTGGCTTCGGCGCCACTTTACTCACAGCGCAGACGGAGATGTTAATGACTCAAGTGAAAGTTGCCGGGTTTAGTGTCTCGCTTGATGGCTTTGCCGCGGGAACCGCTCAAAGTTTGGATCACCCGCTTGGCGTGCGGGGCGAGGAAATCTTTCAGTGGTTTTTCCCAACGCGGACTTTTCGTCAAATGCAGGGAAAAGAGGGCGGCGACACTGGCCCTGATGACCGATTCGCCCGACGCGCGATGGAAGGTTTCGGTGCCTTCATCCTCGGTCGCAACATGTTCGGACCTGTTCGCGGCGAGTGGCCGGACGACCAATGGAAAGGCTGGTGGGGTGACAATCCACCGTATCATGCGCCGACCTTCGTACTCACGCATCATCCACGACCGCCAATCGAGATGCTAGGCGGAACGACGTTTTATTTTGTTTCTGACGGCATCGAGGATGCGCTGGAAAAAGCGCGCAAAGCGGCGGGCGGAAAGGACGTAAAGATTGGCGGCGGTGTGGAGACGGTGAAGCAATATGTCAAGGGCGGCCACGTCGATGAGATTCACCTCGCCATTGCGCCAATTGCGCTTGGCGCGGGGGAATCGCTGTTTAGCGGCGTAGACCTGCGCGCCCTCGGATACCGGACAGTCGAGCATGTACCGACGGATCGGGCAACGCACATTGTCCTCGCGAAGTAGCGTTGGCGACCGATTGGCTGTGGCGCTCCCCAGGCTGGAGAGCCATTTCTGTAAGCCGTGGACAGCGTCTTGCGGATTTGCAAAATATGGCAGCGATATTTGGTCTGATTCCGATGTTATGCAAGCCACACTGTGCGGCGCCCGTTCCCGATCGCATCGCAGCGGGATAGCGAGACGCTAATCGCCTAACCTTTAAAACCAACGGTCGTCGCCCTTCGCGCGCCGCTACTTTGCCATGGTGCACATCTTCTTCGCTGCTTCCATTCAACGGCATATTGCAACGCCCGAGCGCGAGATCGAGGCGCGCACGCTGCGGGACGCATTTGAGGCCGTCTTCGCCGACCAGCCTCGACTGCGCGGGTACATCCTCGATGACCAGGGCTCACTGCGGCAGCATCTCGCCGTGTTTGTCGACGGCCGGAGGGTGCGTGACCGACAACATCTGGCCGAGCCTCTCGGCGAGGGAAGCCGGATATACGTCGTACAGGCGCTGTCGGGCGGATAAAAAGATTGCATGGGCCTGGACTGTGAAGTGCGCCGGGCCACCACTGAAGTGCTGACTCGAGTCGACAGGAGACGCGCGAGATGAGCGATCAATTGTTTGTTGCAACCCGAAAGGGGCTGTTCGTTTTGCAAGCCGACGGCAACGGCGGCTGGACGCTGGGTGAGCCGTGTTTCGTCGGCGAGCCTGTGAGCATGGTTTTGCCGGATGCGCGCGATGGATCGCTGTATGCCGCGCTCAATCTCGGGCACTTCGGCGTGAAGCTGCATCGCCGGCGCGCGGGTGCCACGCAGTGGGAAGAGTGCGCGGTGCCCGTCTATCCGCCACAGCCTGCCGAGGAGACGCTCGCCGGTGACGGCGGCGACGCGACTACGAATGGGCAAGCGGATACCCGCGGGGAGAATGCCGCCGCGCCCCGCCCGCCGGCCCCGCCCTGGACGCTTCAGCAGATCTGGTCGCTCGAAACCGGCGGCCCGGACGAGCCGGGCGTCGTGTGGGCCGGCACGATTCCCGGCGGGCTTTTCCGTTCCGACAATGGCGGCGACAGCTGGGTGCTCAACCGCGCACTGTGGGATCGCCCGGAGCGGTCCGAATGGTTCGGAGGAGGCTACGACGCGCCGGGCATCCATTCCATCATGGTCGATCCGCGAGACAGCCGGCACGTGACGATTGGCGTGTCGTGCGGCGGCGTCTGGCAAACCCATGACGGCGGTGCCACGTGGCGCGTCACCGCCGCGGGCATGCAGGCCGACTACATGCCGCCGGAGCACAGTGGCGACGCCAACGTGCAAGACCCACACCGCGTCGTGCAATGCCCGGCAAACCCGGATGTGCTGTGGACGCAGCATCACTGCGCGATCTTCCGCTCAACCGATGGTGCGGCGCATTGGCAGCGCGTCGAAGCGCAGCCATCGAGCTTCGGCTTCGCGGTTGCCGTGCATCCGCGCGACCCGGACACTGCGTGGTTCGTGCCCGCCGTCAAAGACCAGTGCCGCATTCCGGTGGACGGCCAGCTCGTCGTCACGCGCACACGCGACGGTGGCCGCACCTTCGAGCGTCTCTCGAACGGGTTGCCGCCCGCACCGGCGTACGACCTCGTGTATCGGCACGGGCTCGCGGTGGATGAGTCCGGCACGCGCCTCGCGATGGGGTCCACTACTGGCGCACTATGGACGTCCGACGACGGCGGCGAAAGCTGGCAATTGCTTTCAGCGCATTTGCCGCCGGTGTACTGTGTCCGGTTTGGATGAGGCCAGCTTGCCGGGCAAGACGGCCGGTAGAGCGGCGAAATCAAAACGAAGCGTAGTCGATGAAGGCGCGCCGCTCGCGCCCGCAATCGCGCAGAATCTTCGCATCCGGGCTGCGCGAGCAGACGCTGTCGTATCGTCTGTCACGGTGTTCCAAGACCTCGAACGGCCTGTCTGCTACCCCTTCAGCACGAGGGACGCTTGCGGGAATTGATAGCACATGAACTCGACAAAAGCGCGAACCTTCGGCGAAGGTAGACGCCGCGAGGTATGCAAGACCCAGAGCGCTGGTTCAACGCATGAGACCGCGCCCCACTGAACGAGCGCCCCCCGACTAAGCTCGTCCCACGCGATGGACTGTTGAAGCAGGTCCGTAGTGCTGCGGGTGCTTGTCACTTAATATGCGACTGCTGGCATTCCGTTTCGAACCAATGGTCGACCTGGCGCTGCGCCGCGTGCAGATTCGCCGGGTAGTGGGGGTCGTCGTGCCATGGTGATGGGTTGTAGCCCGCTTTCCTCAGGGCCGAAAGCTCGCTGTGACGTTGCGACTTGGTTCGAGGCGCGTTGCTTCTCATCTCGGCCAGGTCACGGCACTCCGTTGGGCTCAGATGTTGCCCGCTTTGTGGGGTGCCGGCGACGGCATATCCAGTGAGCAGGAGCGCCAACGCAGCAAGCGTCGAGCAGTTTCTCGTGAGGTTTTTCATAGTGGATCTCCACGCGTCCGATTGGCGCAAGCGAGCGGTGCGATACCGCCGGTCGCGCGTGACTTCCGGGTTTATTTTGTTTTAGTCCAGTCACCGGAAGAAGGCCACTGCGCAAAGAGAAAAAAGTTAGGGCCAGCGCCTCGAATGACCATCGCACTGTCCTCCGGGTCCAAACGAAAGGCGCGGGTGGACCAGTCCGGATTGCCCACCTGAGTTGCGTGACATCCTTGCAATGTAGACGAGTAGATCGTCAGAGCTGGACCAAGGCGCTTGCCAGGTTCCTCGCCTTGCACTGGGCGCAGATCGTCGGGCTTCGTCGCCGAGCACACGTGGTTCATGAAGTGAGGCGCAGGCTCAACTCGGGTTGCCCCACAGATCGTCGATCGCGCGGATCGCCAGCAAATATCCGTTCGCGCCAGCTCCGCAGATCACCGCAGTGGCCGCCACCGAGATCGTCGAGTGCCGATATTCTTCGGAACGTCGGTGGATATTGGTGATGTGCAATTCCACTACAGGTCGGCGGATGAGCTTGACTGCGTCGAGCACCGGAATTCGACCGAACGAAAAGCCGGCCGGATTGATGATCAGCGCCGCGTCCTGCAGGAACGCTTCCTGAATCCAGTCGATCAGCTCGCTTTCGCTGTTGGTCTGACGGAACACGCAGTCGAACTTGAGCGCCTCGGCCAGCGTCAGGCAGTTCTCTTCGATCTCCCTGAGCGTAGTGGCGCCGTAAAGGTGAGGTTCGCGTGCGCCCAGCATATTCAGGTTGGAGCCATTGAGGATGTAGAGTTTGCGAGTCATGGTTTCAATGTGTAGAAGAGCGTTCCAGGGACGTGCCTTGGGTTTCCCGAGATATTGAAATCATCAGGAACGAGATCAGGTTCAGCGAGCCGCAAACCGCTACGATGGCCCACGGGGAACCGTTAAAGGCATTGAGCAGCGCCACGGCGACGATCGGCATCGGGCCGCCGGTGAGCAGGTTGGCTCCCGAGTACGACAGTGCGGACCCCGTGTAGCGCGCCTCGGTCGGAAAGGACTCGGCGAACCAGACCGGCTGGATGCCACTCTGGAACTGTGTGAAGCCGAGGAACGCGCCCATCACAGCCATCGTCATGGCGATCGAGTTCTGGTTGAGAATCGGGAAGTAGATCAGGCAGCAGATCAGCGTGCAGAACGAGCCGATCATCAACGCACGTTTGCGTCCGATCCGATCGCTCAGATAGCCGCCCGCCAACGCCCCCACGATGGCACAGACATTGGCAACCATGAGCAGCATGAAACCGGTCTGCTTGGGTACGCCGAGGTGTTTCGTCAGGTAGCTGAGCGAGAAAACCACGATCAGATAAAACAGCGCGGCCGGGCCACAGAAGAACAGAGTCAGGCGAAGCGCGGTACGCCAGTGGTATTTGAAGACGGTGCCGAGAGGATTGGCGACACGTGCGGGAGCGCCAGTCTGCTTGAGCGCCTCGAAGGCCGGCGTCTCGCTAACCTTCCTGCGGATATAGATGCCCAGCAGCACCAGGACAAAGCTTGCGAGGAACGGGACTCGCCATCCCCAGGAATCGAAGTCGTCCGACGAAAGCAATGCGGCCAGCGTAAACAGCGAGAAATTGGCGAGAATCTGGCTAAGTGGCGAGCAAATGCCGAGCAGGCCCGAATACCACCCGCGTCGGTTAGCGGACGCATGTTCCACCGCCATCAGTTGCGCCCCTGTCGATTCGCCGCCAAGCGCGAAACCCTGAACGATGCGCAGCGATACCAGCAATGTCGGCGCGAGGATGCCAACCTGCTGGTAAGTGGGCAGCAGCCCCATCAGGAACGATGACGCGCCCATCACCGACACGGTGATCAGCATCAGTTTGCGGCGTCCCCAACGGTCGCCGAGCATCCCGCAGATCACCGCGCCGAGCGGACGGGCGGCCAGCCCGGCCCAGAAGCTGGCCAGCGACGCGAGCAGCGAGGCGGTCGGGTCCAGCGATGGGAAAAACATCCTTGGAAAGATGGTGGCCGCGACCACGCCATACAACGCGAAGTCGAACCATTCGAGCGCTGTACCGACGGTTGCGCCTGCCACTGCCCGACGCGCCATCAAATGAGCCTGGGCAGAGCGTTGTTCCGCGGCAAGATCGGAATGAGTAAAAAACGACATGACGTCTCCTGAATTCTCGATATGTTGAAACGTTCGTTTCTGGCGACGAACAAATGCTATTGTTTGCGCTGCAAAGAGGGGTCGTTCCGTACCGGAACTGCATTTCACATTATGAAGTTGGCGGGAAATGTCGCTCAAAAACGGTCTGAGAATTCTCGATCTGCTGGCGTCGCAAGGCGAAGGCGTAGGTCTCGTTGCCATTGCCGATGCCTTGTCGTTGCCGCGCAGCACCTGCCACCGCCTGCTCGCTGAACTCGTTGAAAGCGGGTACGTCAGGCAACTGGTCGATCACAGCAGGTACATCCTGACAATGCGGATGACGTCTAACGGACTCGAGTTTCTGAGCCTGACGGGGATCGCAGATATCGCCCAGCCGATCATCGAACGCGTCGCCGCACAGAGCGGCGAACTGGCGCGGCTGTCGCTGGTGGACGGCGAAGCGATTATCTGGGTGGGTAAGGCGGACGGGCATCGCATAGGCTTCCGCTACGACCCTGACATGGGCCACGCCGCGCGACTTTCATGCACGTCGACCGGACACGCGTGGCTCATGACGATGACCGACGAACAGGCGATCGAACTGGTTCTGAAGCAGGGCTTCGGACCGCCAAATGAGTTCGGACCCAATGCGCCGACGACAATCAAAGCGCTGCTGGGATTCCTGCACGCTGCTCGGATACGGGGTTATGCGATGATCGACGAGGTGTTTGCGCCGCGCATGTCAGCCGTGGCGGTGCCCGTGGTAAGTGGTTCGCGCTGCGTCGGCGTTATCAGTCTGGCCGGTCCGCGGGTGCGGCTGACTGCCGAGAAGATTCACGAGTACTCGGTACTGCTGCGCGAGGCAGCGAATGAGCTGGCTCAGTTGAGCAATATGGCGGGATTCCCCAGTCGGCCACCCCTCGGTAAAGGATGAGGACGGAAAGGGCTCATGCCCTCGGGACGGAGGACCTGTCCGCTTCGACCGAAGTGTTTCTGCATCGTCTCTGCTTGCGCGGTTTATCGGGTTTATGCAGGGTTAGGTCCCGTGCTTCGGTCCGCGTCCGGCGTTCAGATCGAGAGAACCTGATCACCGGCGTAAAGGCTCCGCTGAAATGTCGCCCGTTGACCGGACTACAATGGATGCTAGCCAAAAGACGAATGCGACCAGCCATGCATCTTCATTCGATTCATCGAGCGCGGAAACAAACCGCCCGGCCCGTCTGGATTGCCGTGTGCGTCGCGCTCCTTCTGTCGCCGTCGGCCCTGCTTGCCCAGAACGAAAAGCCGGGTATTGCCTTTTCCACGATCGAGCCGGGCGCTCCACTGCCGGCGGGTTGGCAAAACCTGCCGGTCGCGCGCGGCAAGTCCATGACGCAATACACGCTCGTTCGCGACGGGCACGTCACTGTCCTGCAGGCGGACGCGAACCGCTCTGCTTCTGCGCTGATGCACGAGGGCAATATCGACCTCGTCCGCACACCCGTCGTGGCATGGCGCTGGGAAGCAGAAAAGCCCATCGAAGGCGCCGACAATCGCGTCGGATCGAAGGAAGACGCGCCAGCGCGACTAGTGTTCTTATTCGACGGCGACAAAAGCAAGCTATCGTTTGTCGACCGGGCCAAGATGGATCTGGCAAAGAACCTGAGTGGCAAAGAGTTGCCCTATGCCACGCTGATGTATATCTGGTCGACTACCGCCGCGCCGGGCACCGTCATTGCCAACCCTCACACGAACCGCGTACAGATGATCGTAGTCTCCGGTCTGCCCGGCGACGCGGGTCAGTGGCAAAGCATGCGCCGCAATATCGTGCATGACTACGAACGGGTCTTTCACGAACCGCCAGGACGAATCACCGGCTACGGGCTGCTGACCGATACCGACAATACCGGCACTACGACACGCGCATGGTACGGAGACGTCGAGTTCCTGCCCGGGCCTTGACAACTGAAGCCGCCGGACTAACTGATAAGCGGTAGGTCGCTGAAAGTCCGAAAGCTACTCGATGCGGCCTCTGTCGGCAGGGAGACACCGGTTTCATGAATGAAAGCGGCAAGCAAAGACTGCCTTAGGACGAAGCCGCTCGACGGGTCTCTGCATTACCCGGCCCCAAGAGCTTGCTGCCCACCCACCCGACAACGATAGGAGTGGCGATCATCGCCCGATGAACGGCATTGATGCGTTGAAACGAACGGGTTCGCACCGTTTCAACGCGCCCGAGCCTTTACCTGGAAAGCCATGGATAGCGCTTGATATCAGCGTCCTCGTAGTCGGGGTCAAGGTAAATGAAGCAGCGCTGGATCTTGAAGTCCCGAATTTCGAATACATCGCACCAGCGCCCCGCATGGGTCACGCCCGCGCGCCATTCGACGCCGCCCTTGCTCGTGCCGTAGCTGGTGCCCTCGACGACCACTGTGTCACCCTGCTGGATCACGTTGAGATAAGCGAGGTCGTGCTTGAACTTCAAAACGATCGATCCAAGATCAGCAAATAGCTGCTCGAACGACGCGCGGCCCGTCGCGATGCCCCATTTCGGGAAGAAAACTTCGGCGTTGTCGTCGAAGAGATCGAAGAACGGTGCGCCGCGGTCGAGCCGACGCAGATATTCGAGCGCTATCGTCTTGCGTTGTTCATCGGTCATTGTGGTGGTGTCCATGTCTTGCCTCATGAGTGAATGGCGGAAGTGCTGTTCAGTGCAGCGTGCGCAGATAGGCGATGATCTTCTGGCGCCGAGCCTCGTCGCCCTCGAAGTACGTCATCGCATTGCCGGGCGCCACCGTCTGCGTATCGGTAAGCCAGGCGTCGAGCAACTTGCCGTCCCAAACCTTGCCCGGCGCGGCGGCCTTCATCGCCGCCGAATACCTGAAACCCGGCTCGGAGGCCAGCGGCCTGCCGAAGATGCCGAACAGGTTCGGCCCCTGTCCGCTCGGCTCGTCCTTGCCGAACGTGTGGCACACGGCGCAATTGCTGGTCGTGAGCTTCTTGCCGAGCGCGACAGCGTCCTGCGCGTCCTGGGCGTGGCCCGTGCCGCTTGCCAGCGTCAGCACGGCAGCAAGCATCGTCGATAGGTTGTGAATGCGATTCATGTTCTGGCTCCTGTCATGTGCGTGAAGCGGGCTCTGCATGCGCCGCGTTTGCTGCGCGATACGCGAATGCAAGGATGGGTCCGAGCGTGCCGCCGCCTGCCCAATACGCGCGCGCCGAGGCGGAGGCCACGCAATTGCCGACACCAAACAGCCCCTTGATAGGCGCGTCGGCCACGTCGAGCACCTGGCCGTGCGAATTGGTCTTCGGTCCGCCCTTGGTGTCGAGGTTGCCAGCGACGATCAGCGCGGCATAGTACGGACCCTTGGCGCTGATCGGGTACATCGTTTCGTTTTTCTGGTCGGCCTTCTTTTTGATTGGACCGTTGAACAGCTTTTCGACGATGCGCTCGCCGCGATGGAAATCGCCATCTATTCCGGTCCTGGCGAAGCCGTTGAAGCGCTTGATGGTCGCATCGAGGTCGTGCAGGAAGTTGTCGCTCAGATCGAGGCCACCGAGCGCGCTCCTGTACTTCGCGAGCCGTTCGCGAATCGCATCCGCAAGCTCCGGCAGCGTATTGCCGCGCATCACGTGGCGGTCGTTCGAGCCGGCCGCCACGATCAGGCTGCCGTAATCGTCGCTCGCGCAGTGGTCCTGCGCCTGCTGATCCCAGATCGAGATGAGTGCGAGATTCGGATACTCGCCCTTCGCGCCGTCCCATTGCGAGAACGTCGCGCAGACCTCGTTGTAGGCGAGCTTCTCGTTGACGACCCGCCTGCCGTATTTGTTGACATAGACCATTGAATCGCCGGTCGGGGTGAAAATGCCCGAGAGCGAACCGTCCTTTGCGAGCGCCTTGTCGAGCGAGATCGGCGCCATCCACGAATAGTTCATGTTGCGCAATTGCACGTCGAGAGCGCTCGAGATGCGTACGAAATCGCCTTCGTTTGTCGGCGCCGCGCAACCGCCGTAGACTGCGCCATGCAGGAAGTTCTTGCGCAGTTCCGGGTCATGCGTGAAGCCGCCGGTCGCGAACACCACGGCCTTTTTTGCGCGGGCGCGAAAAAGCGTGCCTTCCTCGGTCTGCGCCTCGACACCGATCACCGCACCGTTTGCATCGACCAGCACCTTCTGCACGCGATAGCCCGTGCGGATATCGATGCCGTCGCGTCGGGCCGCCGCGCTCATCGTGCGGATCGCGACGCGCCCGCCGTCCGACATGCTCGGCAGGCCGTCCTTTGGAAACAGCACGCGGCCGCGGGGCGCCTTGTCTTCGGGCAGTTCGGCCCAATAGTCGGGCACCGACGCCTCATGGCGGTACGGCAGTGCGCCCTTGCTCGCCAGCAGTTCGGCAGCGGGCGACGCGCTGTCGTAGATCGCCTCACACATGTCGTACTCCCAGTCCGAGAGGCCGAGCTTCGGCAGCAACGGATCGTATTGCTCTGGCCGCGACAAGCGCGCGACGTAGCGCAGATAGTCCGCCTTCGGATCGGCCATGCCGGCGCGCCGCATCGGCTCGTTGTTCGGCACCCAGTACCAGAACGCGGCTTTCGCGGCCGTGCCGCCGACGCTGCCGGCCTTCTCCAGGATCGCGATACGGTTGCCGAGCCAGCGCGAGAAGAGCGCGCACGGCAGCCCGCCGCCTCCGCCGCCGCACACGACGATGTCATATTCGGCATCGAATTTCAGCTGGTCAGCGGCCTTCGCGGACAGCGTGACAGCGCCGAAAGCCGCGGCGGCGGAGCCAACGCCCGCAGCCTTGATAAAGTTGCGCCGCGACGCTGCGGGTGGTCTGTTCTCGTCAGTCATGTTCGTCTCCAGGTTTTTCGTTGTCGATCAATGCGTGAGGCGGGCGCTCACCAGTAGTGCCACGCCTGAAGCAGGATTGCGTTGGTCAGCGTGGTGTTGCGGCCCGACACCGAGTGCTGGTATTGAATGGAAAGCTGGTCGTACATCTTCTGGTGCAGGAATGGCAGGCTGTTCGGCTTGAACTGGAACAGCACGCCCGCGCCCACCGTCGTCTCGCGGTTCGAGGTATTGGGTGCCGCGATGCCAAGCGTCTGATTGAAGGTGCCACCGCTCGTCTGGTAGTCAAACCCGATGAACGGGATTGCAAACGGGTTGTCGGGCGGTGCGATGCTGTAGCCCACACGCAGGTTCAGATGAAACGTGTCGCCGGGGCTCAGATCGTCATGGCCCGAGCGCAGCGTGCGTCCGCGCAGAATGCCGCCGACCAGCAGATCCACGTTCACGTGCCCGTACCAGTCGTCATAAAAGACCGAAGGCCAGAACGACCATGTATTGGTCGAAACGCTGTTCTGTCCGATCGGTACCTGCGCGTAGGCCTGAAGGCCAAGCGTCGTCGCGGGCGCCGGGTTGTACCAGACGAGTCCGCCGATTAGCGGATCGCCGATACCGCTCGCGGAAAACTGCGATCCCTGCGTGCGGATCGCGGGCACGGTGATGCTCGCGTTGAAGCCGACATGCGGCAACGACGGCAGCTTCCAGTAGTGGATGAACGTTGACAGCCCAACGAAGGTGTTCGTGCCCGGACCGGCTGTCTGGTTACCCTGCGAATCGAACGCTCGGTTGTCGCGATTCCATTCGATGTTCTGCCCGAACGAATCATATGTACCTTCGAAATCCGAGCTGAATTGCCAGGTCTGAGGGCGGTCGGTGGCGAACGGAATGCCTGAAGCGTGCACCGAGGCCGCCGGCAGCAGGGTGCAGGTTGTGCCGAGCAAGGCGAGCATCATCGCTTCGCGCCGCCGGCGTAATCGATGCCGCAAGGGCCGGATGCTGCTTCGCGTCTGCTGTATTCCCATCGTCGTCTCCGTGTTTTGGTGTCGTGTGCCGCTTGGGCATGGAGCGCACAGTACGGTGACGCAATAGGCGGGTCTTTCACGTTTCGCGGTTTACAGATTCCTGCCCCGCGGCGGACATCAGGGTGATTACCAATGCGAATTTCGCGAATGCCGCGTTCGCGAACTGCGACCAATCGAAGGCGTCATGGCCGCGGCTCGCGCGTTTATACTTGCGACAAAAGTGGCATCTGAACGACATCGAAGCGCGGAAAACGCGCCATCGAGGCAATGGGAGACGACGATGAGCGGAACTGCCCCGCTATCCGCCAACGCGCGGATCGAGCGATTCAGCGCGGTAGCCGGCGCGCCCGGACTCGAATACTGCATTTCCGGTGCGCAGCCCTATACGCTCGAATTGCATAACCCGTCCGATATGATCTGCCTGCTGCTCGGCACGATCGTTGCGCAGACGCGTTACGAAGACGGTCCGATACTCCCGCTCACGTTCCGGGCGGAGACGGCCGCGTTCCATCCGCGCGGCGGCAGCATGCACATCGACGCGCAGCGCGTTGAGCGCGGGTTCATCGCGTTTCGTTATCCTGACGCGTTCCAGCGCCGCATCGGCGAACGGGATGCGGACGCACTGCGTCGCACGGGTAACCGCAGCAACGTCGGTGCCGATGCGATCCGGCATCTGGTGCGCTACGCGCGCCTGAAGATGCCTCTGGAACGCTCTCTGCCGGTCGATCCCTGGGAAATCCAGTGCCTCGCAACGCTCACATGGATCGAGACGACACGCCATCTGGAAAACACTGCCGACAAGCGCAAGCCAGGACTCTCCGACGCCGAGTTTTCCCGTCTCGAACACTTCGTGGCGGACAACATCGAGCACAGTCTGAGTTGCCCGGATATCGCGGCAGCGCTCGATTTGCCGGTTCGCGTGGTGTTCGACGGCGTGAAGGCTCGTACCGGGTATTCACTGTATCGATTCGTGCTGGAAAAGCGCATCAGCGCTGCCGCCGAGATGCTACGCACAACTGACGCGCCGCTTTGTGAAGTCGCCGCGGCTTGCGGATTTTCTTCGCAACAGCACATGACAGCTCTCTTCTCCGAGCGGATCGGTACAACACCATTGCGTTTCAGAAAGAATGCGCTGTAGCCGTGTGTCGTTTTATAGACGCTCGGCGCGGCAAGTTGATTTACTCGAATCCTTGCCGCGCTGAAACCTGGAAAAGCGATGCTTCGCGAGTCGCCCGTGTGATGTCGGAAAACGATTCTGGGCGGCCTACGCTTCGTGGACTATTCTTTTGCCTGCAGGTAGGTGCTGCTCTTCCACTAACTACCTTTCGGTGCTGATCGGGCTTGGCAAAGCGCCACTGTTTCGAGGCAGGAAGAGCATTGATGTACGGAACCAACGGCGCTGCCCTCAATCGTTGGAGATCGTGCTATGAACGGCAAAACGCTCTTGCCAGCATACTGCTGCTCGTTGAATTATTCTGCTTTGCGTCGCTTGCATTGTCTCAGTCATCTCCCCCAACGTCCGACACTGCAAAACAAACCGAAGCGCTGGTCGACAAAGCTGCCGCGTTATTTGACAGCAAGGGCAGGGGCGCGTTTTCCGAGTTCAAAACTAAAGGCAGCGAGTGGTTCCATGGGGATACTTATCTGTTCGTTTACGACCTGCATGCAAATGTCTTGCTGAATCCGGCCTTTCCAGCCCGAGAAGGGACGAACGTCCACGGCCCGAAAGATACCAACGGCAAGCTGTTTCATGACGCCATGATCAAGACGGCCAAAACAGCAGGGTCGGGCTGGGTCGACTACATGTTTCTAAGCGGGCATGACCCATACTCCATTCGGCCCGAAGTCGTAGCTTGGACCGAAACTGGCCGGCATTCCCATCTGCGCCGTGGTCAGGCCTTGCGCAAATCCCACTGTGGCACCCTGGGTCAGACTTACAACCGCGACGCTGGTGCCGGTGGTCTGGGTGTCCCAGAAAACGTCGTTCAGAACATCTCCTGGCCCGACGTTTTGGGCCGCGACGCCACCGCCACCTGCTGGCGCCTGAAGATGACCTGTAGCGAAAGACTGTTCGATAAAGCTGAACAGGTTTTGACCGATGAGCGCGCCGACAGCGCCTTGTTGAGCGGTGACAGCGCCCGTTGCATAGGACTGGGAAATCAATGCGCTGGCTTGACCGACCAGACCGCCCGCTCCGCCGCCGTTCGCCGCTACGTTCCCCGTCGCGAACGACTGCCGGATATTGCCCTCGTCTGCACCTATGAGCCCACCGGTATAGGCGGACAGCGTACTGACATCGGCGCTGCTCGATGAGCGGTATGTCAAGCCTCGGGAGTCCCCTATCAAACCGCCGGCATGTACGCTGATCCCGGCGACCGGAAGGCTGATCACGCCGCTGCTGTGAACCGAGGCAACGATGCCGCTACTGGTCCCCGCGAGAATGCCGTAGTCGCCAAGGGTCGCGGGGCCAGCGATGATCCCCTGAACGTTCAGATCGCGCACGATGCCCGTTGCCCCGATAGCGGAAAAAAGACCTCCCGGCGGTGCGAAGTCGGAAGCGGATGCGTTGATCGAGAGATTCGACAGGGTATGTCCCAGCCCGTCGAACTGTCCGTTGAAGAAGCTATACGATAGAAAGTTGGACGGAAAACCCCCTATTGGCGCATTGAACGTTCCAGGTGGCGGCGCGGCATTCACGTCCCGCCCAAGCGCGTAGTTGCCCGCGAGATCGAGGTTGATATTGTTCAGATCGGTGAGCGAGTTGACGAGCTTATAGGGCGTGTACTGGCTGACAGGGCCGCCAAACGCAGAAGCTGCCCAAGCCGGGTTCAGCATCACAATCCCGGGACTGTTGCCGCCATTCATATCGAAGAACGAACTCACCAAACCTGTGCTGCCGGACCAGTCGATCGCGCCCTGGTTCGACACGCTGCCCTGATTATCGATGCCTGCGGCGTCCGCTCTCAGGCTCAGATTGCCGCTGCCGACATTGCGAATCGTTGTCTGCGGACCGATGGCCACGTGGCGAAAAGCGACGAGAGCCAGCGACGCGGGACCTTGCCAGTCGAGGTTCGACAGGACGGTCATGTCACCGCTTGCGCCGTTTGTGCCGGTCGCGGTGGCGTTGATGAATGTGCCGGCGTTCAGGCTGCGCACGAAAGCGCCGGCGACCGCGCTGTCGATCGTGAAGTTTGGCGTCGATACATTCCACAGTCCCGCCTGGACCGATGCGTCGTTCTTGAGCGTGAGCGTGTTCGCAAGCGTATCGACGGTCCCGCCGCTGCCGTCCGCATTCGTCGCCGTCATCGTGCCTTGTTGGGTGACGTGACCATTGCCGGCCACGAGCCAGATGTGGCCGTCGCGCATGGCCGTGCCGGTCGCGCGGATCCGCGAGCCGCTGCCGGCAAGCGCATAGATATTGCCGTCCGCCGCTTCGAGGTTGATTTGCGCGGCCTGCGTGGTGCCGCGATCGACCACGGTGCCTTTACTGCTTATCTGCACGAATACCTGCCTGCTGCTCGACGATTCGTACAACACGACTTGCTGCCCCGTGACGTATTCGGCCGTGCCGTCCGGTGCGCTCACGGAGCCTGCATTCACCACGACATCATGTGCGATAAGAAAAACATCGCCACCGCTCGAGCTGATCTTGCCGAGATTCACCACCTTCCCATTCGATGATCCCGCGAGCGTGAGCGTCCCGCCAGTGATGAATGCGCAATTCGGTATGTCGAGCGTTGAAGCCACGAATCGTCCGCCCGTGGCAATCACGCCGCTCGGACCGACCAGGACGCCTTGCGGGTTGACCAGATACACACTGCCTGTTGCATTCAGGCTCCCGAAAATCGCCGAACGCGAGCCGCCCGTCACGCGATTGAGCGTGGCGCCCGAATCGTTGTCGAACGTGACAGTGTTTGCCTTGCCGATCGAGAAGCTATTCCAGTCGATCACGCCGCGAGTCGAAGCGGGCTGCGTGACAACGAGCCCGGCGCCTCCGCTAGCGATGGTTCCCGCGCCGGCAACGTAGTGACCGCCTTGCGGGAGGACGCCGCCCGCAACCGCCGCGTGCGCCAATGAAAGTCCAGCGAGAGGGATAACTATCAGGGGTGCGATGCGCCTGGACGACCGCCGGCGAGAAGGCGCGATTCGTATCGGATCACTTAATGACGAGGGTGACATATGTCCTCCTTGCGCGGAGGTTAGATGCCAACGGCCCGCAATCCTGCCGGAGTCGCGTGAACCGTAGCGCTAACCCGCAGATAGAATCGTAGTCACCTTATCGGGGTAGTGCCAGCAACTCTAACGGCGCCGTCCAAACGGTGCTGCTACGCTTTTTGAGCGTGGACTGGATTTGTATCCGTGCGCGTCGCGATGGGTTCAAGCCAGCCATCTATATTGGGCTACATCGTTTGCCGTGCGGTCACACACTATTCGTTCCAAAAGTCTCTTTTCTTTCGGCGGAGCAACCTTCATGCAAAAAAAGTGGTTTTTGGCGCTAACCGGAACAGCAATGCTTCTGGGAGCCTGCGCGCACCTTCCTCGTCGCGGGCCGGTCGGCAATCGTGACGTTCCACAGCCCGCCAGATCAGTCGATCTGAGCAAATATATGGGCCGTTGGTATGAGCAGTTCCGCTATGAAGCCTGGTTTGAAAAGAACATGGACGAAGTCACAGCAGACTATTCGCTCAACGCGGACGGGACGGTCAAGGTTGTCAACCGCGGTCGACATTCCGGTGATTCTGGCGGGTTCAAACAATCGGTCGGAAAAGCAAAGATCTCGGATTCGGCTACGAATGCGAAACTGAAGGTCTCTTTCTTCGGTCCATTTTACGGAGACTACTGGATCCTGGATCACGATGATGACTATGATTGGTCGATCGTGGGCGAGCCATCGGGTCGTTACCTGTGGGTGCTGACGCGGACCGCACACCCTTCGCCAGAAATTCTTGACGGTCTGAAGGCCCGCGTACAAGCGCTCGGATACGATGGGTCGCTTATCAGAGTGACAACGCAGTGACGCCGGTCATGCGACGCGAGTGGCGGGCTTTCTGCAGGTGTAGATCGTGTCGGCTACATCCAGCGCGCCCGCGACTTCGCCCCTTGGCGAGTCGATATCCACAGCGATAGCCCGCACGCGTGGATCGGCGAGCGCGGCCCATGCACGTCATGCTAACGGTCGACGACAGGCTTGACCGCACATCAGGTACGGGTGGCGATGGCAGATGACGCGACATCAAGCGCCGCGATTCCGCCTGCGGGCGCAGCGTAACGCGTCGCGCAGGGCCGCAGCGGTGCCCGCTTGGGTGTCGCGCATGGTGAGGGAAGACGGGGAGCGTTTAACAGCAAAAAGCCGCATTGCGGGCTTCATGCTGCGGAGAAGCCAAGACAAAACCGCGGCGTCCGCTTTACCCGGGCGGATTCAACCGATCGATGCAATAGTTTGGTGGAATCGTTCGGCGGGTGTTTCGTAGTCCAGTGTCTTTCGCGGACGCTCATTCAATCGTCTTGCCACAGCGTTAAGATTGGCCTGTGAATACACTGACAGGTCAGTGCCCTTCGGGAAATACTGTCTTAACAGTCCATTCGTATTTTCGTTCGAGCCGCGCTGCCATGGATGCTGGGGGTCGCAGAAGTAGACCTGGATA